>NZ_JCBAMT010000018.1:0-93407 GCF_059760445.1 Achromobacter sp. D7-1
GGCGCGCGCACACCGGGATCCACCCCTGAATGTGGGCCGGCGGCAGCGTGAGATGTGTAGAGGGGCCGGGTGCCGGCGCTTGCCGCTCACGGTGGGCCGCGGGGCGCGCCCGCCACGCCGATGGCGCCGATCACGGCGGTGCCGGCCTTGACGGGCACGCCGCCGCCCAGCACCAGGAAGCCCGGGATGTCGGTCAGGGTGGCCGCGGCCGGGTTCTTCTGCACGTTTTCCAGCATGGTCAGTGTCGGGGTCTTGGCCGACGCGGCGGTGAAGGCCTTGGCGCGGCTGGCTTCGATGGTGTGCGGGCCGGCATTGTCCGATCGGGCGAAAGCCTTGAGCAGGCCCGCGCGGTCCACCACCGAGGCGCTGACGTTGTAGCCCTTGGCCTGGCAGGCGGCGACGGTGGCCGTCGCCAGCTTCTGCGCGTCGGCCATGGACAGGTTGCTTTCGGTGAGCACGGCGGCATTGGCGGCGCCGGCGCAGGCGAACAGGGTGGCGAAGGCGATGAGTTTGGGCGACATGTCTGTGTCCTTAGTGGGTCGGTGACAGGAACAGACAGCTTAAGGATGGCGGCCGATCCGCGGTATTCGGTCGGCTACGCTGGGGGCTCCGTAGGGCTACGGAGGCGGACTGCGCAAGGCTGCTTGCAGCGTGCGCGGGCGTTAGCCCAGCAGCCCCGCGTATTCGCGGATCAGCCCGGCCAGGTTTTCCGCTTCCAGCTTGGCGAAGACATTGGCGCGGTAGGTCTCGACGGTGCGCGGCGACAAGTCGAATTCGCGCGCGATCTCCTTGTTGCTGAGGCCCTGGACGACGCGTTCCAGCACGTCGCGCTCGCGCCCCGACAACTTGTCCAGGCGCTCCTGCGCGGCCTGAGTCACCGCGAGCTTCTCGCGGCTGGCGATGTGGGTGCGCACGGCGGCCTGCACGGCGTCGAGGAAGACGTCGTCGTCCACCGGCTTTTGCAGGAACTCCATGGCGCCGCCCTTGAAGGCGCGGCGGCACAGGTCCACGTTGGCGTGACCGGTCAGCATGACCACCGGCAGGTCCGATTGTTCGGCCAGCCGGCTCAGCACGTCCAGGCCGCTGATGCCGGGCATGCGGATGTCCAGCACCACGCAGCCGATGGCCTGCGGATGCAGCTGGGCCAGGAAGACCAGCGGATCGCCGTAACCCTCGCTGCGCAGGCCGACGCTGCGCAAGAGCAGCGCCAGGCCGTCGCGCACGGCGTCGTCGTCGTCGACCAGATATACCAGCGGGGATTGTTCGAGCATGGGAATGTCCTGAGTAGTCATGCGGCGGCGCCGGAGCGCGGCAGGCTTACCGTGAAGCAGGCGCCTGCCGGGCTGAGATTGCGCGCGGCGATGCGGCCGTCCATGGAGCCGGCCAGCGTTTCGCACAGCGCCAGTCCCAGGCCCATGCCTTGCGGCCGCGTGGTGTAGAAGGGGGCGAACAGGCGCGGCAGCGCGTCGGCGGCGATGCCGGGGCCGGTGTCGCTGACGCTGAACAGGTAGTCGTCGCCTTCGACGCGGCCTGCCAGTGAAATCTGGCGCGGACCCACAACGCCAGCCAGGGCATCGGCGGCGTTCTGCACCAGGTTATGCAGGATCTGCTCCAGGGCCACGCGGTCGCCCAGCGGGCGCACGCCGGGACTGGCGTTGTGCCAGCTCAGCCGTATGCCCTGCCGGGCCAGTTCGGCTTCGCGCAGGAAGCGCAGCGATGCCACCAGCGCGTCGGGATCCAGCGCTTCGCGGCGGGCGGGCGAACTGGGCTGCACCAGGGCGCGCATGCGGCTGATGATGTCGGCGGCGCGTTTGGCCTGTTCGGCGCTTGCCAGTAGCGCATGGCGCACGGCCGGCCGTTCTTCTTCGTCGTCCAGCAGGCGCTCGGCGGCGCGGGTCTGGGCCAGGATGGCGGTCAGCGGCTGGTTCAGTTCGTGGGCGATGCCGGCGGCCATTTCGCCCAGCGTGCTCAGGCGCGCCATGGCACCCAGGCGCAGTTGCTCCTGCTGGCGGCGGGCCTGGGCGCGAGAACGCTGCCAGGCGGCGGCGCCGGCCACCAGCAGCGCGCTGGCCAGTCCCCATGCCAGCCAGGTGGCCCAGGGCCATACCCCCGGGGTCAGCTTGCGCGTGCTGCGCATCTGGAAGGGTTGGCTGGCCGCGCCCAGCGGCTTTTGCAGGGCCAGCGGCCAGCCCAGGACGCCGGCGTCGGGCTGCTTGTGCAGGAGCGGTAGCGGCGTCTGGTCCACGGTCAGGGTCAGGTTGGCCAGCCCGGAAGGAAAGTCGGCGGCGGGCACCAGTTGGCGGGCGTCCAACAGCAGGCTCCAGCCTGAAGGCGCCACCAGCCAGTAGCGGGCATTGTCCACCGGCAGCGTCACCGGGCGCGCCAGGCCGCGCGCGCGTTCGACGGCGGCTGCAAGGCCGGCAGGTTCCGCCACGCTGCCGCTCCAGGCGCCGCCAGGCAGGTAGCCCAGCCCCAGCAACTGCGGCATGGCAGGTTGCAGGCTGGGATACAGGCGTTCGGGAGCCGGAGGATGGGAGAGGGCGGCCAGGGTCGCCAGCACGGCTTCATGCTGCACCGTCTTCTGGCTCAGCATGCGCTGTGCCACGCTGGTGCTCTGGGTGAAGCGCTCGTACTGGTCGACGTAATCCTGCCGCCCGATCCACAGGGCGCCGAGGGCGAACAGGACCAGCCAGCAGAAGAAGGCGCGTGCGCGCGATAGGGGATTCACGCCTGAAATTATGCCTTGCGGCCGGCGCGGGCAGGAATCCGTAGGGCTACGGAGGGCTGGCGCTTACGCGGCCAGCCGTTGGGCATGCGGGTCCGGCGCCTGCGAACTGGCCGCGAGCGCGATCTGGTAGAGCGCGGCCACCAGGTCCGATTGCGTCACCAGTCCGACCAGGTTGCGCGCTTCATCCAGCACCGGCACGCAATGCAGGCTGTCCGACATGGGGCGGGCCAGCTCGATGGCGGGCAGGCCGGGGGTGGCGAAGGGGACTTCGCTGCGCATGCAGTCGGCCACCAGCAGGTCGGGCGCGGCGTCCGCGTCCGCGGCCACGGCCGCCAACCGGCTACGGCGCGCAAGCACATCGCCCTGGCTGACCATGCCGGCGTAGCGCCCGGCCGAATCCAGTACCGGCAGCGCCTGCAGGCGGTGCTTGTCGAACAGGCGCACGGCGTAGTCCAGCGGGTCCTGGGCCTGCACCGTCACCACGTCGCGCGACATGATGTCGGCGCAATGCACGTCGCCGAAGCGGCGCACGCTGGCGCGCATTTCCGCGGCCAGCACGATTTCTTCCAGGTCTTCCTTGCTGATGTCCAGCAGCTCGCCGCGCTGCGTGAGCGCGTCGTCCAGGTCGGCCAAGCTGAAGCCCAGGCGGGCGCTGGGCGCCAGGTCGCGCGTGTTGTGGCCCGCGGCTGGGTCGGCGTGGCGGCGCGGATAGTTGCGCTTGAGCGCGCCATTGAAGGCCACGGCGATGCACAGCAGGATGGCGGAGTTCAGCGCCACCGGCCACAGCGCGAAGCCGTAGCCCAGGCTGGCGACGGTGGGGCCGCCCAGCACGGCCGTCAGCGCCACCGCGCCGCTGGGCGGATGCAGGCAGCGCAGCGAGAACATGGCGCCGATGGCCAGGGCCACCGCCGCAGCGGCGGCCACGCCAGGCAGGGGGATGAATTGGGCGCAGAACACGCCGATCAGGGCCGATACCTGGTTGCCGGCCATGATGGACCAAGGCTGGGCGAGCGGGCTGGCGGGGGCGGCGAATAGCAGCACCGCGGAGGCGCCCATGGGGGCGATGAACCAGGGGCTGGCGTCGCCCAGCGCGTGCCGGCCCACCCATTCCGTGCAGAACAGGCCGAGCAGCGCGCCCAGCACGCCGTAAAGTTTCTCGCGTCCGTTGACGCCCACCGGCGCTGGCGCGAACGAGCCCAGCCAGCGCTTTATTGCTACACCCAAAACGATCTCCTCGCGCATCGATATGTCGCGGGGCGACAATTTATCACGCGGGGACTGGCGGCGCTGCATAAGCTTATGCAGCCGGGCGGGGTTTAGGCGTCGCCGGGTTCGTCGCCGATGCGGGTCAGCAGGCGCGTCAGCAGCGGGCGCATGGCGCGCAATTCTTCCAGGTGCGAGGCCGACAGGTCTTCCAGCATGCGCTCGGCGCGGGCGGTCAGCACCACTTCGACGCGGCGGCCGTCCTCGGGGTCGGCTTCGCGGCTGACCAGATCCAGGCGCGCCAGCCGGCCGACCAGTTCGGCGGCGGTGTGGGGACGGATCAGCAGGCGTTCGGCGATTTCTCCCACGTACAGGCCGCGGCGGCTGGGCGTGCTCTTGCGGGTGCCTTTGATGGCGAGCAGGGCTTGATGCTGCTGCGGCATCAGGTCCAGGCCGGCGGCGGCGTTTTCGCTGAAGGCGGCAAAGCGGCGCAGCGCATAGCGGAAGTCGGCCAGCAGTTCGTAGTCCGTGGCGGTCAACTGGGGAGGGGGCGGGGGCTGTTTCACCCGACCGATTCTAATATATGTCGTGATACGATATATATGACATTTCGCAAATCCCTGCGAGATTCTTCCTCCCTTCGAACATGCCTCCCACTTCTTCCTCTGCCCGGGCCGCGCTGCGCCTGGGCGACTTCACCACGGACAAGCGCGTGGTTCTGCTCATGGGCCTGGCCATTCCGGTCGGCCTGGCCAGCGTGGCTGCGGCCTGGGCCTTGCTGCGCCTGATCGCGCTGTGCACCAACCTGGCTTATCACCACCAGTTCTCGTTCGCGGACATGCCGATTACGACGGGGCAGTTGGGGCTGGCCTCGGTCGCCATTCCCGTCGTGGGCTGTCTCATCATTGGCCTGATGGCGCGCTATGGCTCAGAGAAGATCCGCGGCCACGGCATTCCGGAAGCCATGGAGGCCATCCTGATCGGCAAGAGCCGCATCCAGCCCAAGGTGGCGGTGTTGAAGCCGGTGTCTTCCGCCATCTCCATCGGCACGGGCGGCCCGTTTGGCGCCGAGGGCCCCATCATCATGACGGGCGGCGCCATCGGCTCGCTGCTGGCGCAGACCATCCACCTGGACGACGGCGAGCGCAAGACCCTGCTGGTGGCCGGCGCCGCCGCGGGCATGACGGCCATCTTTGCCACGCCGCTGGCGGCGGTGCTGCTGGCGGTCGAGCTGCTGCTGTTCGAATGGAAGCCGCGCAGCTTCCTGCCGGTGGCCATGGCCGCGTTGGTGGCGGCGGCCACGCGCGCCTTCGTGCTGGATGCCGGACCGATCTTCGCCTACGCCGGCGCGCTGTCGTTCACGCCCGCGCATCTGCTGGCCTGCGCCGTCGTAGGCGTGCTGGCGGGCCTGGGGTCGGGCGTGCTGACGTCCATGGTCTACACCGCCGAGGACCTGTTCGAAAAACTGCCTCTGCACTGGATGTGGTGGCCGGCCTTTGGCGGCCTGGTCATCGGCATCGGCGGGCTGATCGAGCCGGCGGCGCTGGGCGTGGGCTATGACAACATCCGCCATCTGCTGGCGGGCGATCTGGCGTTCCAGGCCGTGTTGCTGCTGTTGGCGGTCAAGGTCATCATCTGGTCCGTCGCGCTGGGCTCGGGGACCTCGGGCGGGGTGCTGGCGCCGCTGCTGATATTCGGCGGTGCGTTGGGCGCGCTGGCGACGCCTCTGCTGCCGCAGGCCGATCCGGGCTTTTGGGCGTTGCTGGGCATGGCCGCGATGATGGGCGGCACCATGCGCGCGCCGCTGACCGCGACCTTGTTCGCGGTGGAGCTGACCGGCGACATGGGTGCGCTCTTGCCGGTGCTGGCGGCTTGCGTGTTCGCGTACGGGGTCACCGTGCTGCTGCTGAAGCGATCCATCCTGACCGAGAAAATCGCGCGGCGCGGCCACCATATCAGCCGCGAGTACCGCGTCGATCCATTCGACCTGCTGCGCGTCAGCCAGGTCATGACCACTCCCGTCGAGACCCTGCCGGCCGACTGGACGGTGGCGCAGGCCATCGCGCATTTCACGACGGCGCAGCCGGTGCATACCAGCTACCCGGTGCTGGACGCGCAAGGCGTGGTGGTGGGCGAGGTCACGCGCGCCGACACCCTGGCCTGGGCGATCGACGACGAGCAGACCGGACGTACGCTGGGTGATGCCCTGCAAGGACGCGACCTGGTGTACGGCCATCCCGAGGAGCTGGCCAGCCAGATCGCCGACCGCATGGCGCTGACCGGCGCGGGGCGCGTGCCCATCCTGGACCGGGCCAACGGCCGGCTGGTGGGCATCGTGGGGCGCAAGGACCTGTTCCGCTCGCGCGCGCGCCGGCTGCGCGAGGAAAGCCAGCGCAACGCCTACTTCCGCCGCACGCCTTCAGCGGGCCGCTGAGACCCGCAGTTCCCACAAGACGTCCAGCACGTGCCGGGTGGCTTGCTCCACTTGCCCGGCGCGGTGCGCGATGCCCAGCGGACGCCATAGTGCGGGCCGCAGCGGGCGCATTTCGATGCGCGGATCCGGCTGCGGCGCGGTGGCTTCGTGCGGCAGCAGGGTGGCGCCGTAGCCCGCGGCCACCAGGCTCTTGATCGCGTCGTTGTAGTTCAGCTGGATGCGGGCGCGCGGATTCAGGCCTGCTGCGGCGAACCATTCCCCCGTCAGGCGCGACAGCCGCGTGCTGGCGTCGTTCAGGATCAGCGGCCGTTCGGCCAGCCAGGCCGGCGTCAGGCGCGCGGGCGCCTTCCAGCTTGCGGGCAGGAAGGCCATGACCGGGTCGCGCCGCCACGGGCGCAGCACCAGACCTTCCAGCGGCGGCTGGGGCAGAGCCACCAGGCCCACATCCAGAGAGCCGTCGGCCAGGCGCAACAGGGTCTCCTGGGAAGTCAGCACGGCCACCTGCACGTCGATGCCGGGATGATTGCGCCCCAGCGTTTCCAGGGCCTGCGGCAGCAGATGGGCGATGGCGCCGGTGGAGGCGCCCAGCCGCACGCGCCCGGCCAGCCCCTGTACCTGCCGCTGCACGTCATCCAGCGCTTGGTCGGCGTCGGCCAGCAGGCGGCGCGCGCGCTCCAGCAGGGTTTCGCCAATGGAGGTGGGCCGGACCTGGCCGCGCTTGCGCGTTAGCAGCGGCGCGCCGATGCGGGCCTCCAGGTCGGCCACGTGCAGGCTGATGGTGGGCGGCGCCAGGTGCAGCGCGCGGGCCGCGTCGGCGAACGAGCCCAGGTCGGCGATGGCGACCAGGGTGCGCAGGCGGTCCAGGCTGATTTCACGCATGACGGTCTCGTTCAGGAAAGCTGAATTGGACAGTCATGATATTCGACTTTTGTTATCTAGGATCCGGACCGATGATGAGGTCCTGCGCCCGGAACGTTCCGGCGCCCCCTTTGATCCAGGACGCAAGCGCCATGACCCATCCTCTAGTTTTCATCGACGGCGACCAGGGCACCACCGGCCTGCAGATCCACGAACGCCTTCATGGGCGCACGGACCTGCGGCTGCTGACGCTGCCCGAGGCGGAACGCAAGGACCCGCAACGCCGCGCGCAGGCCATCAACGGCTGCGACATCGCCATCCTGTGCCTGCCCGACGAACCCGCCCGGCAGGCCGCCGCTTCCATCGTCAATCCCGCAGTCCGGGTGATAGACGCCAGTTCCGCCCACCGCACGACGGCAGGCTGGGTCTACGGTTTCCCGGAAATGAATGCGGAGCAGGCCGGGCTGATTGCCGACGCCCGGCGCGTGAGCAATCCCGGCTGCTATCCCACGGGCGCGATTGCCTTGCTGGGTCCGTTGCTGCGGGCGGGGCTGGTGCCGGCCGACTATCCCGTGGTGATCCACGCTGTGTCGGGCTACTCAGGCGGCGGCCGCGCCGCGGTGGACGCCTACGAGGCCGCGGATGGCAGCGGCGGACCGGCGTTCCAGCTCTATGGGCTGGGCCTGGCGCACAAGCACACGCCGGAAATCGAACGCCATGCCGGCCTGACGCAGCGGCCGGTGTTCGTGCCGGCCTACGGCGCCTATCGCCAGGGCATCGTGCTGACGGTGCCGCTGCAGTTGCGCCTGCTGCCTGAGGGCGTGGACATGCAGCGCCTGCACGCCTGCCTGCAACAGCATTACGAGGGCGCGCGGCACATGCAGGTGGTGGCGCCGCAGGAGGCGGCCGCCCATTCCCACCTGGATCCACAGGCCTTGAATGGCACCAACGATCTGCGCCTGGCGGTCTATGGCAATGCCAGGGAAGGGCAGGTGCTGCTGACGGCGGTGTTCGACAACCTGGGCAAGGGCGCGTCGGGCGCGGCGGTGCAGAACCTGGACCTGATGCTGGCCGCGATGAGGTAGTGCGGCGGTAAGAGCCTGCGTGGTCCGCTCTGGCTCACGCAGGGTCCGCCAGCGTCTCCACCACCAGGCGGCGCAGCCAGACCGTGCCGGGGTCGCTTTCGAAGCGCGCGTGCCAATGCACGGTCACGGACAGCGGCGGCAGGGCGATGGGCAATGGACGTATCTGAAAGGCGTCGTCCCGGTTGAACCAGATCGCGGCTCGCAGGGGCAGGGTCATGGTGAGATCGGTGCGTCGCACGATCTCGGCCGCCGCTGAAAAATGCGGCAAGGTCAGATACGGCCGGCGCGGCAGCCCGGCCTCGCTCAGCACGTCGTCCAGCAAGCGGTGGGCGCTGGCGCGCGAGGCCACCAGGATGTGGTCCAGCCGCTTGAACTGGCTGCGCGTCAGGCCGGCCGACAAAACCGGATGGCCGCGCCGGCCCATGCAGGTGTAGCGTTCGCTGAACAGTTCGGCATGGCAGGTTTCGCTGCCCAGCCCGGCCAGGTTGCCGATGGCGAGATCGACCTCGCCTTCCTTGAGCGCCTGCGGCAGCCGTTCCAATGGAATCTCCAATACCTCGACTTGCAGGCGCGGCGCCAAGGCGTGGATGCGTTCCATCAGTGACGGCAGGAACACCATTTCGCCGATATCGGACATGGACAGGCGGAAGCGCCGGGTGCTGCTGGCCGGCTCGAAGCGCTGCCGCAGGCTCACGGCTTCGGCGAAGCTGTTCATGCCGCGTTCGATGGGTTCGGCCAGGGCAAACGCCACCGGCGTGGGCTGCATGCCGGACGCGGTGCGGGCGAACAAGGGATCGTCGAATTTTTCCCGCAGGCGCGCCAGCGCGTAGCTCACGGCGGGCTGCGTCAGGTTCAGGCGCTGCGCCGCCCGGGTGACACTGCGCTCGTGCAGCACGGTCAGGAAAACCCTCATGAGGTTCAGATCGAAGTCCATGCATGCCTCTCATATCAGCCTGATTTATAAGATAAATAATATCCATAAATTTGACATATAAATAGTTGATTCCTAGACTAATTTCAAAGGGCTGGGGCAACGCTTGCCGATGGCCGCAACACAGGGGAAGCACCGCCATGCATGCGTTGACACTGCCGTCGTTGTTGCTGGAGCAGGGCGCCCGTTGGGGCGAACGGACGTGGGTGCAGGCGCCGGGCGGCTCGCTGCGTTATGGCGATGCGCCCGATCATGCGGCGGCGTGGGCGGCGCGCCTGGCCGCGGCCGGCGTCGCCAGGGGCGACCGGGTCGGTTTGATGGCTGGCAACCGGCATGAATTCCTGTCCATCGTGTTGGGCTGCGGCTGGCTGGGCGCGGTGGTGGTGCCCATCAACACGGCGTCGCGCGGAATGCAGTTGCAGCACATCCTGGCCAATAGCGGTTGCCGATTGCTGGTGGCCGACGCCGCGTCCTGTCCTGCGCTGGCGGTACTGGACACGCAGTCCCTGGCCTTGAACCGCATCTGGCTGCTGGATGGGAATGCCGACGCGCTCCCGGTCCCGTCCAGCGCGCCGCCGCCTGTCCCGGACACGCCGCTCCCGCCAGCGGCCGACGTCGGGCCGGGAGATACCCTGGCCATCCTGTACACCTCGGGCACATCCGGCCTGTCCAAGGGCGTGTGCTGTCCGCAAGCGCAGTTCTATTGGTGGGGCAGGATCGCCGCGCGCAATCTGGAAATCACCGACAGCGATGTGCTCTACACGAGCCTGCCGCTGTTTCACACCAATGCCTTGAACGCCTGCTTCCAGGCCCTGGTCACGGGCGCGACCATCGTTTGCGATGAACGCTTTTCGGCCAGCCGCTATTTCGAACGGCTCGAGGCCACGGGCGCCACGGTGACCTATTTGCTGGGCGCCATGGTGCCCATGCTGCTGGCGCAGCCGCCCGCCGCGGCCGAACGCCGCCACCGCGCGCGGATTGCGCTGGCGCCAGGGGTTCCCGAACGCTTCCACGCGGCGTTCGCCGAGCGTACCGGCATCGCGCTGCTGGAAGGCTACGGCTCCACCGAAACCAATTTCGCGCTGGGCGGCACGCTGGCCGGACAACGTCCAGGCACCATGGGCCGCGCCGCGCCTGAATTCGAAGCGATGGCGGCCGACGAGCACGACGCCGCAGTGCCCGACGGCACGCCGGGCGAACTGCTGCTGCGCGCACGCATGCCGTTCGCCATCGCCACCGGCTATTTCGGCATGGACGACAAGACGGTGGACGCATGGCGCAACCTCTGGTTCCACACAGGGGATCGCGTGGTTCGCGAGGCCGACGGCTACTTCCGGTTCCTGGACCGCATGAAGGACGCGATCCGCCGGCGCGGCGAGAACATTTCCTCGTACGAGGTGGAGCAGGTGCTGCTGGCGCATCCGTCGGTTGCCGCCGTGGCGGTCTATGCGGTGCGTTCGGAATTGGCCGAGGACGAGGTCATGGCCGCGCTGGTCTACAAGACCGGGCAGGCTATCACGCCTCAGTCGCTGCTTGATTTCTGCCAGCCCCGCATGCCGTATTTCGCCGTGCCGCGCTATCTGCGCGTGCTGGACGACCTGCCGCGTACCGAGAACGGCAAGATCCGCAAGTTCCAGTTGCGGGATGAGGGCATCACCGGCGACGCCTGGGACCGGGACGCCGCCGGCTATCGCGTGGCGCGCTGAGCGCCACGGTTCCATTCAAATACACAAGGGGCGGCAATGACGATGGCATACAAGGGGGCGGCGGCAGCCGCTGGCGACGATGCGCGCAGAAAACGCACGCGGCGCGTGGTGATGGCCTCCGTCGCGGGCAACGCGATGGAATGGTATGACTTCTTCATCTACGGCACGGCGGCGGCGCTGGTGTTCGGCGAATTGTTCTTTCCCAAGGGCACCGATCCGTTGCTGGGCACCATGGGGGCCTTTGCGGGCTTTGCCGTGGGATTCCTGGCGCGGCCGCTGGGCGGCGTGATCTTCGGCCATATCGGCGACCGCTACGGCCGCAAGCTGGCGCTGGAGTGGACGCTGGGCCTGATGGGCGCGGCCACGTTCCTGATCGGGCTGCTGCCTACCTACGATCAAGTGGGCTTCTGGGCGCCGGTGGCCATGGTGGTGTTGCGCATCCTGCAGGGCGCGGCCGCGGGCGGTGAGTGGGGCGGCGGTGTGCTGTTGATCAGTGAGGCCGTCGGGGGCAAGCGCCGCGGCTACTTCTCGTCCTTCAGCCAATTGGGCGTGGCGGGCGGCTTCGTGCTGTCATCGGGTGTCTTCATGCTGGCACAGCAGCTGCCGCAGGAGGCGTTCATGAGCTGGGGCTGGCGCCTGCCGTTTCTCTTGAGCGTGCTGATCTTCGGCGTGGGCCTGTACATCCGCAAGCACATCCCGGAAAGCGATGAATTCGTGCAGGCCGCCAAGACCGCCAAACGCGGCATGCCGGCGGTGGAGGTGTTCCGCCGCTATCCGCGCCAGGTCTTTACCGCGATGGGATTGCGCGTGGCCGAGAACGGCGGCTCGTACATCTTCCTGGCGTTCGCGCTGGCCTATGGCAAGTTTCTGGGCATACCCAACGACGTCATGCTGGGCGGCGTGCTGGTGTCGATGTTCATCGAACTGGGGACCCTGGTCTGGTTTGGCCACCTGTCCGACCGGATCGGCCGGCGCACGGTGTACTTGATCGGTTCGGCCGGCCTGGTGCTGGTGGCCTTTCCGTTCTTCTGGCTGGTGCAGACCAAGGAGCCGATGTGGATCTTCCTGGCGTTTTTCCTGGGCAACACGGTGTGCCATGCCGCCATGATCGGGACCCAGCCGGCGTACTTCGCCGAACTGTTCCCTGCGGAAGTCCGCTACACGGGATTGGCGCTGGGGCATGAGCTGGCCTCTGTTTTCGCCGGGGGCTTGTCGCCGTTGATCGCCATGGCGCTATTGCGCAAGTATGAATCGGCGACGCCCGTGGCGTGGTTCCTGGTGGGCATGGCCGCGGTTACCGTGCTGACCTTGTTGCTGACGCGCGAACCGCCGCGCGAGGAGTCGGCGTGAGCGCGGCCTGCGGTCCGGGTATCGTCGGCGTGGGTGAAACGCCCGCCTTGCGCCATCCCGGTCCCATGATCAGCACGGCCGGCCTGATGGCCGAGGCGATCGCCCAGGCGCTGCGCAGCGCGGGGTTGGCGCCAGAACGCGTGGACGGATTGGGCGTGGCCTCGTTCACGCTCCGTCCGGACCGCGCCATCGATCTGGCGTGGCAGTTGGGACTGCGGCTCAAGTGGTGCATGCAGGACGAGATGGGCGGCGCCAGCGCCATCAATCTGTTGCGCCAGGCCTGGCTAGCGCTGGAAGCCGGGCAGGCCGAGACGATCGTGCTGGTGGCGGGAGACCATTTCACCGGGGCCGATTTCGCCGGACTGGTGCGCGGCTACAACCGCAGCGCGCGCGACTATCTCAGCCCCTTGGGCTGCGAGGGCCCGAACCCCTTGTTCGCCATGCTTACGCAACGGCAGATGGCGCAGACCGGGCTCACGCGGGAAGACTATGGCGCGCTGTGCGTGGCGCAGCGGCAATGGGCGGCGGCGAATCCGAATGCCGCGTATCGCCAGCCCTTGAGCCTGGAACAGTACCTGGCGGCGCCCATGGTCGCGCCTCCCTTGGGGCGCATGGATTGCGTGCCGGTGGTCAGCGGCGCTTGCGCGCTGGTGCTGAGCGCGCGTCCGGCGGGAATCCGCGTCAGGCTGCTGGCTAGCGATGCCCGCTATAACGGTGACCAGCAGGAAGGAGACGGGCTGCAGACCGGTATCGCCGACTTTGCGCCTGCGCTCTGGCAGCGCGCAGGCCTGGGGCCGGAGCAGATGGACGTGGTCAGTGTCTATGACGACTATCCCGCCATGGCGCTGGCGCAGCTGTGCGATCTGGGCTTCGCGAGGGCGGACGATCTGCCCGGTTTCATCGCGCGCCGCCTGGCCAGCCGCGACTTGCCGGTCAATACCGCGGGCGGTCAGTTGTCCGCGGGGCAAGCCGGCACGGCGGGCGGCATGCATGGCCTGGTCGAGGTGGCTCGTCAACTGCTGGGGCAGGCGGGCGACCGGCAGGTGCGCGGCGCGCGCCATGGCGTAGCCACCGGCTACGGCATGGTGCAGTTGCGCTACGGCATGTGCGCCAACGCCGCGGTGTTGGCCCGGGAGGAAGCATGAGCATCAAGGTCAGCCAATGTTGCAGCTGCGGCCATCTGGTCTATCCCGCCCGCTTGTGGTGCCCGGCTTGCGGCCATGATCAGGCGCGGGCAGCTGCGGTCGAACATGCGGATCTGCAGGCCTGGACCGTGTTGCCGTCCAGGGACGGCGCGCCTGCCACGGTAGTCGCGACGGTCCGGGCGCTGCCTGCGGGACCGGTGCTGGTTGTGCGCCTGGAAGAATCTCCCGTCCAGGCAGGCCAGCGTTTGTCACTGTTCGAACGCGATATGGATGGGCAGGCTTTGCCCTGGGCCCGAGTCCCGGCCGAGCCGCAAACCTGAAGGGTGTTCCCTCAATCGCCGCTGGCCGGCTCCTGGATCGCCTCCAGGCGCTGGGCCAGCGAGGCGGCCGACAGCTCGCCCACGCGCAGGTCCACCAGCCGCCCCTGGGCATCCAGGAACAGTGTGGCGGGCAGGCCCCGGTTGCTCATCTGGCGCGAGGCCGCGCCTGCGGGATCCAGCAGCACGTTGCGCAATGACGGCGCATGCTGCGTCAGGAACTCCGTGACGGCGGGCGGGGCTTCGGCCTGGTTCAGGAAGACGAAGTTCACGCCGGGATGCGCCGCCTGCGCCGCGGCGAAGGCGGGCATTTCGCGGCGGCAGGGCGGGCACCAGCTCGCCCACAGATTGATGACGGTGGGCTTGCCCTGATAGGTCGCCAGTCCGGCCGGCCCGCCGTCCAACTGATGCAGGACCAGCTCGGCCAGTTCGGGTTGCGCCTGGGGCGTGGGCGCGAGCCAGCGTCCGCCGCCTATCCAGACCACGCTCGCCAGCGTCAGCGCGCCCAGCAGGGCGGGCCGGGGCGCCTTGCGGCGCAGCGCTGCGTACAGCGTATAAAGCCAGGCCGCGGCCAGCCCGGCCATGCCGGCCCAGCCTCCGTCGCGCAGGTCCAGGATGCGCAGAGGGTTCTCCAGGAAGTGCGCCGGGTACTGCCACACAAAACCCAGCCGGGCGACGATCAGGCCGATGATGAGCGCGCGCCACAGCACCGCGCCGGTGTCGGGCGGCGCGGAGGTTGCGCCGGCCTGCTTGCGGGTGAACAGCCGGGCGGCGAGCAGCCCGATGGCGGCGGCAACGATAAGGACCAGCAGTTCCGAGGGAAAGACGAGGGGACCGATGCGGATCGCGGGCGTCATGCGTGAACTGGGGAATGGCGTTGAGGATCAGGCCGCATGTTGCAGCTTGGCCGGCGCCTGGGCGATGCGGCGCGTGATTTCCGTGGCGGCGCGGAGTATCAGGCCGGCCAGATAGTCCTCGCGGAACGCCGCGTAGGCGTCCTGCGCGCCGATGATGGTGATGCTGCCCAGTACATGATTTTCTTCATCGAAGATCGGCGCGGCGATGCCGGTCTTGCCGGAATCCAGCTCCCCCGACGATACGCAGTAGCCGGCCTTGCGCACCTGCAGCATGGCGCGGGAAAACGCTTTCCAGTCGGGCCCCAGCCGCTGCATGTCAGGCGACTGCGCATGCTCGTCGTACACCCGCCGCAACTGGCGCGGCCCCAGATTGGCCAGGATCACGCGCGCGGTCGCGCTGCGCAATAGCGGCATGAAGCGGCCGCGGCCGAAATTCAAGGCTTGGGTATTGCGGCCCGGCTGCTGATGCACGTTGATCACTTTGTCGTCATAGCGCGCGCTGAGCAGCACGTCCAGCCCGGTCTGGCCGGACAGTTCCTCGATCAGGTCGCGGCTCACGGTCAGCATGGGGTCGTATTCCCGCATCTGCAGGTCCAGCGCGATGATGCGCGGTCCCAGCGCATAGCCGGCGGGCAGTCGCACCAGCAAACCGCAGGCGCACAGTTCGCGCACGTAGCGGTAGGCGGTGGCCGGCGCGTAGCCGCGCAGTTGGCAGATGGCGTCGACGTCCAGGACCGGCCGGTCGGGCTGAAAGAGGTCCAGGACATCGAGCATGCGGCGAAGACTGTTCATGGGGGCGAGGTGTGGGGAAAGCTGACGTGCTGCGAGGGTGCACCAAGGGGCGCGTATTGGCAAATCGCCGCGCCGCGCGCGGCGCGCATGCGTGCGTATAGAAGATCCGCGCAGAACTATCAAATAGATAATTCTAATAAATTATCAGGCATCAATTCGCCAAAAGAAATTGCACATTTATCAAATTACGATAAAGTAGCAAAAAAAGGAGGCGGTAATCATGAGCGGAGCCAGTGTCTTGCTGGAGGCCTTGCGCAAGCAGGGCGTGGAAGTCTGTTTCGCCAATCCCGGCACGACCGAGCTGGACTTGGTGCGGGCCATGGAGGAGGTGCCCGGCATGCGCTGCATGGTCGGCCTGCAGGAGAACGTCTGCACCGGCGCGGCCGATGGCTATGGCCGCCTGACCGGCAAGCCGGCCGCGACCCTGCTGCATCTGGGGCCGGGATTCGCCAATGGCATCGCCAATCTGCACAACGCGCGCCGCGCCCGTACCCCCATCGTCAACATCATCGGTGACCACGCCAGCTGGCACTTGGAGTGCGACGCGCCGCTGACCTCGGACATCGAGTCGCTGGCCCGTCCGGTATCGGGCTGGGTGGAACGCATCGCGTCCGCCCAGGACGCCGCCAGCGCGGCGCGCGCCGCCGTGCGGGCCAGCCTGGCCGATGGCGGCCAGGGCGCGACGCTGATCTTTCCGGCGGACTTCCAGGCGGAAAGCGTCGTGGACGAGCCCGCGGATGTCGCTGCCGTCGAGGCCGCTTCGGAACCTGCGGCCTTCGACGCCGCCAGCGCATGGCAGCGGCTGAGCCGGGCGCAAAACCCGCTGTTCCTGCTGGGCGGGGGCGGGCCGGCCAGCGGCCTGGGCCGCCGCGCGCAGATTGCCGCCGCCCGCCTGTGCGCGGCGCTGGGTGGCAAGGCTTACGCCGAGACTTTCCCCGCCAGATCGGAGCGCGGCCGGGGCCTGCCGGACTTCGACCGGCTGCCGTACTTCCCGGAACCCGCGCGCGCCGCGCTGGACGCGGCCGATCTGGTGGTGCTGGTGGGGGCGCTGCCGCCGGTGACCTACTTCGGCTATGCCGGCCACCCCAGCCGGCTGGTGCCGGCGGAGCGCCTGCTGGAACTGGCGGCGCCCGGCCAGGACGCCGCGTCGCGCCTGGAAGCGCTGGCCGAGCTGGCGGGCGCGCCGGCTTTCGAGCCCGCCGCCGGGGCGCTCCCCGAACCCGCCCCGGGCGCCTTGACGCCGCAATCGATTGCCGCCGTGGTGGCGCGCGCCTTGCCGGATGACGCCATCGTCTCGGTCGAGGGCGGCACCTGCGGTTATCCGCTGTACGCGGCGTCCGCCGGCGCCGCGCCGCACACGGTGCTGACCAATACCGGCGGCGCCATCGGCCAGGGTCTGCCCGTCGCCATGGGCGCGGCCATCGCCTGCCCGGAGCGCCGCGTGGTGGCCGTGCTGTCGGACGGCAGCACCCAATACACGATCCAGACGCTGTGGTCGCTGGCGCATGAAAACCTGCCGGTCACGGTGCTGATCGCCGCCAACCACCAGTACGCCATCCTGCGCAACGAGCTGCGCCGCGGCAATGCCGTGCTGGGCGAACGCGCCGCCGAGCTGACGTCGCTGGACCGCCCGCGCATCGATTGGGTCGGGCTTGCGTCCAGCTACGGGGTGCAGGCCAGCCGCGCCACCACCTCGGAAGAACTGGCCGCGCAGCTGGCGTCGGCGCTGCGCCAGCCGGGACCGGTCCTGATCGAGATGGCGCTGTAGGCGCCGCTATATATAAGGAGCTTCAAAGCATGGACTTGCAACTCAAGGGGAAAGTCGCCGTGGTTACGGGCGGCAGCCTGGGCATCGGGCGCGCGGTGACGGAAGCGCTGGCGGCCGAGGGCGTGCGCGTGGCCATCGTGGCGCGCCGCCAGGCGCAGCTGGACGAGGTGGCGGCGGAAATCACCAAGGCCACGGGCGTGGAAGTGCTGGGCGTGGCGGCCGACGTGTCGGACACGGCCCAGGTCAACGCCATGATGCAGCGCGTGGCCGAACACTTCGGCCGCATCGACATCCTGGTCAACGGCGCCGCCCATCCCGGCGGCCTGGTGCGCAGCGAGATCGACGAGGCCGATCCCGAAGGCCTGCTGGAAGACATCAACATCAAGGTGGTGGGCTATATGCGCTGCGCCAAGGCCGCGGCGCCGCATATGCGCCAGGGCGGCTTTGGCCGCATCGTCAACATTGGCGGCCTGACCGGGCGCGGCAGCAAGCAGCTCTCGGGCATGCGCAACGTGGCCATCTGCCACATGACCAAGACCCTGTCGGACCAGTTGGGTCCGCATGGCATCACGGTCAATGTGATCCATCCGGGCGTGGTCGAGACGCCCCACATCCACGAACTGTACGAAAAGGAAGCCGCCAAGCAGGGACTGACTGCTGCCCAGGTCGAGGCCAACTATGCCAAGGCCACGCCCATACGCCGGGTGCTGCAGCCGGCGGAGATCGCCGACGCGGTGCTGTTCCTGGCGTCGCCGCGGGCAGGGGCCATTACCGGCGAATCGCTGGGGGTGGACGGCGGCATCACGCGCGGCATCTTTCTTTGAACCGCTGATTCTTGTTCGGGAGTCTGGATATGCAAGGCACGATACTGGTCGGCACGGCCGGCCAAGGAATACTGCGCAGCGTGGACGACGGCGCCACCTGGCACCGCCTGGGGCTGAAGGAAGCGATCGAGTTCGACGGCACGGTGCGCAGCCTGGCCGTGGACCCGGCCGACCCGCGCCGCGTGTTTGCCGGCGCTGACGTTGGCATGTGCGTCAGCACCGACGGCGGCGCGCATTTCACCCGGGTCGACAGCCCGATGAACGGCATGACCGTCTGGGCCATCGCCATCGACCCGAAGGATCCGCGGCGCATGTACGCGGGCACTGGCGCGCCGTCGCGCGCCGCCATGTTCCGTTCGGTGGACGGCGGCGCCAGTTGGCAGCGGCTGTCGCCGGAACTGCCCGAGTTCTGCCGTGGCGTGAACCGCCCGCGCATCCTGTCGGTCTGCGTCGATCCGGACGACGGCCGCGAAGTCTGGTTCGGGGTCGAGGAAGGGGGCCTTTGGCACAGCCGCGATGGCGGCGATAGCTGGTCGCGCCAGGACGAGGAGGGCAATGCGGATGCCATTGCCAACCCCGACATCCATTGCGTCGCGGTGCTGCCGGCCACGGCCAGCGCGCCCAAGACCGCCATGGTGCTGACCGTGAACTCCGTCTACCTCAGCGAGGACGGCCGGCGCTGGGACGGCGTGGCGTCGAAGTCGCGCTTCGATGGCATGTACTACACCCGTACCGTGCAGGCGCTGCCCGACGATCCCGACGCGCTGCTGTTGGCCATCGGCGACGGCACGCCCGGCACCCGCAGCAAGATCTACCGCTCGTCCGACCGGGGCCGCAACTGGCAGCCGGCATTGCTGCACACCGCGCCCAATTCCACCTTCTGGGCCTTCGGCGTGCACGCCGCCGATCCGCGGCTGGCCTTTGCCGGCACCAAGTACGGCCATCTGTTCCGTTCTACCGACGGCGGCCGCAGCTGGTTCAAGGAGTGGCGCGATTTCAGCGAAATCACCGCCGTGGCCTGGACGCCGTACGCCGCGCCCGTGACCGCGCATCCCCAGTCCATCAACTGATACCCAAGCCCGAGACCGCCATGTCCACGAATACCACGCTTGCGCCGGCAGACCGCCGGCCGCGCATCGCGCGCACCCACCTGGCCCTGTTTGTGCGGGACCCCTTCGCTTCGGCGCCCTGGTACGAATCCGTGCTGGGCATGCAGGAGACAGCGCGCGGCGAGCAATGGGTGTTCCTGTCCTTCGGGCGCAAGCACCACGACATCGCCCTGATCCGCGCGGCCGAAGGCGAGCCCGCCCGCGGCCCGGTCAACATGCAGCACTACGGCCTGGAGATCGAGGGCGACGTGGACGAACTGCGCCGCCTGTACGGCATGTTGCTGGCCAAGGGCGTGGAGGTGGTGAAGATCACCGACCACAAGGTGGGCTACGGGCTGTATTTCACCGACCCCGACGGCCACCGCTTCGAATTCTTCTGCGAGACCGTGCACGGCGACGAAGAGGGCAAGCAGGTCCTGCACGACCACAACGCGCCCAGCGTCCCGATGACGCTGGAACCGCTTTGAGCGCCCGCGCGGCGCATCCATTCCCGATCCTACACTTTCTGGAGCATCCATGAGCAACACCAACTTCGGCCCTTACCGCATCCGCAAATGGTATTTGCAGATTGAAGACACCCTGGCCACCGAGACCGGCGAACCGGCCGACGGCGAACCGCTGCGCAAGATTGTCATCGCGGCGGCGCTGCACAACCCCTATGCGGGCCGTTTTGAGCGCGACCTGTCGGCCTACGTCGAACCCTCGGGCATGCTGGGCGAGGAATTCGGCCGGCGCGTCATCGCAGCCGCCGGCGGCCAGCCGCTGGAAAGCTACGGCAAGGCTTGCGTGGTGGGCACGGACGGCGAGTACGAGCACGGCAACGCGCTGCTGACCACCATCTTCGCCGAGCCAGTGCGTGCGGCGCTCGGTGGCGGCAAGGCCTGGGTCCCGTCCACCGGTAAGCGCGGCGGTCCCGGCACCGTCATCGACATACCGTTGGCGCATAAGGACGCGCTTTATGTCCGTTCGCACTACGACAGCGTGAGCGCGCTGTTCGGCGACGCGCCCAACCGCGACGAAGTGCTGATCGCCTTCGCCTTCGCCACCCGCGGCCGCCTGCATGCGCGCCTGGGCGGCATCCCCGCCAGCGAAATCCAGGGCAAAGACGGACTCTGCTGAAGGAACCCGACATGCAACGTCGCGACACCGACATCGCCGTCAACGGCATGACCCTGCATCTGACCGAGTGGGGCCCGCAGGACGGGCGTCCGCTATTCATGCTGCATGGCATCCGCGGCTACGCCGAGACCTTTGCCGGCATCGCGCAGGCCTTGCAGCCGGACTTCCGCGTGCTGGCCTATGACCAGCGCGGCCGCGGCGCCAGCAGCTGGGATCCGGGGCGCAACTACTACACCGACGCCTACGTGGACGACCTGGCGGGCGTGGCCGACGCCCTGGGCCTGGACAGTTTCGACCTGCTGGGCCATTCGATGGGCGGCATTGCCGCCATCGTCTTCGCCGCCCGCTATCCGCAGCGCGTGCGGCGCCTGATCGTCGAGGACGCCGGACCCGCCGCGTTCGAAGGCGGCGCGGGGGCGGCGCGCATCCAGCGCGAACTGCGCGAGACGCCCGCGTCCTTTTCGGACGTCGGCGCGGCCCGCGAGTACCTGCGCGCCTTGCGGCCCAGCGTGACCGAAGCCGCCCGCGAGGAACGGCTGCGCCACATGCTGAAGGAGGATGGATCGGGCGGCTGGACCTGGCGTCATGACCACGCCGGCATCGCCGCCACCCGGCTGGATCCCGATCCGGCGCGCGTGGTGGACCTGTGGCCGCAGGTCCAGGCGCTGGCCTGTCCGACGCTGGTGGTGCGCGGCGGGCGCTCGGACTACCTGCAAGCCCAGACCGCCTGCGACATGGCGGCGTGCAACCCGAACGTGGAGTGGATCGAGATCGCCGGCGCCGGCCATTACATCCACGACGACCAGCCCGAGGTCTTCAATCAGGCCGTGGGCGGGTTCCTGCGGCGCGCCTGACCCGCCGCCCGCAAGGCCAACAACAAGAATCCAAGGGAGAGCCAATATGGCGCATATCGTAGAAGTGCCGGTGCTGGTGGTGGGCGCCGGGCCGGTCGGCGTGACGCTGGCCAACCTGCTGGGCAGCTATGGCGTGGAAACGCTGGTGCTGGAGCGCAACCAGGACGTGCTGGACTATCCGCGCGCGGTGGGCCTGGACGATGAGGCCATGCGCACCTTCCAGAGCGCGGGCCTGGCCGACGAGATGCTGCGCGACATGATCCAGAACGTGCCCATGCGCATGTACACGCGGACCAAGCGCTGCTTCGCCGAGATCCTGCCGGCCACGCGCGAGTACGGCTGGTATCGCCGCAACCTGTTTTCGCAGCCGCTGGGAGAACGCACCTTGCGCGCCGGACTGCGGCGCTTTCCGCATGTGACGCTGGAGCTGGGCAGCGAGCTGTTGTCGCTGGAGCAGGATGAGCGCGGCGTCACGGTGCGGGTGCGCCAGGCCGACGGCGCCGAGCGCGAGATTCGCGCGCAGTACCTGCTGGCCGCCGACGGCGGGCGCAGCACGGTGCGCGAACGCCTCTTGCAGCTGCCGTTCGACGGCAACACCCATCCGCGCAAGTGGGTGGTCATCGAATGCGACCAGGATCCGCTGGACGCCCCCTACACCGCGCTGCATTGCGAGCCGCGCCGCCCCTATGTCTGCCTGCGCCTGCCTTACGGCCTGCGGCGCTGGGAGTTCATGCTGTTCCCCGGCGAGGACGGCGAACAAATGCTGCAACCGGAAAAAGTGCAGGAACTGCTGCGCCACCACGTGGCCGACCCGGGCAAGCTCAATGTCATCCGCGCCCGCGTCTATACCCACAATTCCCGCGTGGCGCGCAGCTTCGTCTCGGGCCGCGTTTGCCTGGCGGGCGACGCCGCGCACCTGACCCCGCCCTGGATCGGGCAGGGCCTGAACGCCGGCCTGCGCGACGCCTTCAACCTGGCCTGGAAGGTGGCCTGGATCGTGCAAGGTCGCCTGGATCCCACAGCCTTGCAGAGCTATCACGACGAACGCCACAGCCACGCGCGCGCCATGATCTCGCTGGCCGACATGTTCGGCGCCATGCTGTCGCAGACCAACCCGGTGCTGGCGGCGTTGCGCGACACGTTCTTCCTGTCGATTCGGAATATTCCGAAGATCCGGGACTATGTGCTGCAAATGAAATTCAAGCCCATGCCGCGCTATAGCCGCGGCGTGGTGGGCGACAGCGCGGACCGCGCGCAACGCGAGTGCATCGGCCGCATGTTCATCCAGCCGCTGGTGGAATGCGAGGACGGCGCCACGCTGCGCCTGGACGAGGCGCTGGGCGCGGGCTTCGCCCTGATAGGCTGGCGCCGCGATCCGCGCGCCGGGCTGCCGCCGGCCCTGCGGGCGCAGCTGGACAAGCTGGGCTGCCGCTACGTGGCGGCGCAGCGCGCGCGCAGCGGCTGCGATCCCGAGGCGTTGCAAGCCGGGGCCTTGCCGGTGTTGCAGGACACGGAAAACGCGCTGCACTTCTGGTTCCAGCGTACGCGCGCCGACTGGGTGCTGGTGCGTCCCGACCGCTACGTGGCGGCGCTGGGCCGCAGCGAGGACGCGGCCGACGCCCTGGGCCGCTTTGCCGCCCGCTTCGTGCCTGGCGCAACTCAGGCGACAGCCCAGCCGGCGGACAACGCCGCACACGTGCCCGGGGCCATCCTGAACGGAGCGCAGCCATGAACGCGTCCGCCCCGGCCACGAACCCCAAGGTCCGCAACGTACTGTTCATCATGTGCGACCAGCTGCGCGCGGATCACCTGTCCTGTTACGGCGGCGCCGGCGCCTTGCGCACGCCCAACATCGACCGGCTGGCGCGCATGGGCGTGCAGTACGACCGCGCCTACGTGACGTCCGCGGTCTGCGGCCCGTCGCGCGCGTCGTATTACACCGGCCGCTATCCGCTGTCGCACCGCGTTACCTGGAACCGCGTGCCGCATCCAGTGGACGAGTGGTGCCTGGGCGAATACCTGGCGCAGGCCGGGCTGCCGCTGCACCTGCTGGGCAAGACGCACTTCGTGCCGGACCGCGCCGGATTGCGCGCCAAGGGCTACGCCGCCGAAGACGAGCAACGCTTTCTGCAGGGCGGATTCGTGCCGATCGAACGCTACGACGGTCATTTCGAACTGGCCAAGGACAGCCCGTACCGCCGCTACCTGCGCGAACGCGGCTACGACAGCGAGCGGCCCTGGGAGGACTATGTGGTGGGCAGCCAGGCCGCCGACGGCAGCCTCGCCAGCGGCTGGCTGATGCGCAACGCGCCGCTGGCGGCCCGGGTCGACGCAGCCGATTCCGAAACGGCCTACCTCACGGACCGTGCTCTGGGTTTCATGCAGGAGCAGGGCGACCAGCCCTGGGCGCTGCATCTGTCGTACATCAAGCCGCACTGGCCCTACAAAGCGCCGGCCCCTTACCACGCCATGTTCGGCGCGGAAGACTGCGCGCCGCCGGTGCGCTCGCAGGCGGAACGGGAACGCCCGCATCCGGTGCACGGCGCCTACCAGCGGCTGGAGGAGTCGGAGTCCTTCGCCCGCGACGAGGTCTGGCGCAGCATCCGGCCGGTCTACATGGGGCTGGTCAAGCAGATCGACGACCAGATCGGCCGGGTGCTGGACTTCCTGGAGCGCAGCGGCCGGCTGCAGGACACGCTGATCCTCTTCACCTCGGACCACGGCGACCACCTGGGCGACCATTGGCTGGGCGAAAAGGAATACTTCTACGACAGCGCCATGCGTGTGCCTTGCCTGGTCTATGACCCGGCGGCCGCGGGGGATGCGACCCGCGGCACTCGTAGCGACGCTTTCGTCGAATGCATAGACATCGTCCCCACGGTGCTGGACGCGCTCGACCTACCACCCCAGGCGCACCGCATCGAGGGCCGGTCGCTGCTGCCCGGGATTCGCGGGGAGTCCGGTTCGGCGCCGCCCGCGCGCGAGTACGTGATCGGCAGCCTGGACTACGCCTACCGCGAGGCCCGATTGTTCCTGGGGCGCGGCGAGCGGGAATGCACCGGCCTGATGGTGCGCGACGAGCGCTACAAGTACCTGCACTGGCAAGGCTATCGCAGCCAGTTGTTCGATCTGCGCGACGATCCAGGCGAACTGCATGATCTGGGCGCCGATCCGGGCATGGCGCCGGTCGCGGCCCGGATGCGCTCGGCGCTGCTGGACTGGCACCAGGGTTTGAAGCGCCGCGCCAGCGAAACCGACGAGGAGGTGCGCGAGCGCACGCATGCGCACGAACGGATGATGGGCATTCTGATCGGCCGCTGGTGAAGCGCGCCGGTCCTGATCTGGGTTTCCAGCCGTCCAGGGCCGTTCTGGCCCCGGGCGGCAATTCAGTCGCCGGCCTCGACCGGAACGACGCATACAAGGGGAAGTACCATGGGATCGCCGTACCGTTGTTGTTTTCAACCTGTATTGTGGGCCGCGCTTGCGCTGCTGCCGGCCGGGCAGGCCGCGGCCCAGGCCTGGCCGTCGGACACCGTGAAGATTGTGGTGCCGTATCCGCCCGGCACCGAGCCCGACGTGCTGGCGCGCGACCTGGGTAACCGCCTCTTCAAGCAAAGCGGCAAGACCGTGGTGGTGGAGAATCGGCCCGGCGCCAACGCCATCATCGGCAGCGACTACGTCGCCAAGGCGGCGGGCGACGGCAACACCCTGCTGATGGTGGACCGGCTGGCGCTGGAGACCAATCCCTTCCTGTACGCCAAGGTGCCGTACCGTTGGCAAGAGGACTTCAAACCCGTCACCGACCTGGGCCAGGTGCAGTTGTACGTCGCGGTCAGCAATGCCTTTCCGGCCAAGACCTACAAGGAATTTATCGATTACGCCCGCGCCAATCCGCAGCGCATCAATGTCGGCACCGGCGGCCAGGGCCACGTGAACCACCTGGGCATGGCCATGCTGGCCAGCGCCGAAGGGGTGCAGTTCACCTACGTGCCGTTCAAGGGCGTGGCGCCGGCGATGACCGCGACCATGGCCGGCGACGTGGACAGTGTCATGGCTGGCGGGCTGGCGGTGTCGGAACAGTACAAGGCCGGCAAGATCCGGGTGCTGGTGGCTGGCGCCACCCAGCGCGCCGCCATGCTGCCCGACGTGCCGACCCTGCAGGAGGCCGGCGGCAAGGCCGGCAGCATTCCGTCCACGGTCTTCACGCTGTTGGCTCCGGGCAAGACGCCCGACGCCCTGGTGGCGCGGATCAACCAGGCGGTGACGGCGGTCACGGCGGATCCTTCCTTCCGCCAGACCTATGAGGCGCGCGGCCTGCTGGTGCGCGGTTCGACGCCCGAGGCCACCCTGGCCGCCATGAAGGAGGAGGCCGGCCGCTATGAAATTCTGATCAAGGCCGCGGGCATCAAGCAGGAT
Organism: Achromobacter sp. D7-1; assembly: GCF_059760445.1. Lineage (NCBI taxonomy): Bacteria > Pseudomonadati > Pseudomonadota > Betaproteobacteria > Burkholderiales > Alcaligenaceae > Achromobacter > Achromobacter sp. D7-1. Next base: position 25,497 of record NZ_JCBAMT010000018.1, read on the forward strand.
TGAGGCGGGTTCCGGGCGGCGGCGGCCCGGGCTTTTCTGCGGTATCTGTCAGGGGGGACGGATCGCGCCCCCGCAAGAGGATAAAATACCGGCTCGCGGCTTTTTGACTGGCCATTCCGGCATTCTTCATTCTTGCGCCCGGCGCATCCATAACGATGAAAAAACTGACAGCTGTACTCCTCGCTTCCGCCACCGCGCTGCTGACCGCTTGCGGTCCCAGCGACAATGCGCCCGCCGCCGGTGCGCAGGCGCCTGCCGCCGCCAAGAAGGTCGTGGTTGGCCTGGATGACAACTTCCCGCCCATGGGTTTCCGCGACTCGAACAACCAGATCGTCGGTTTCGACATCGACATGGCCAAGGAAGCCAGCAAGCGCCTGGGCCTGGAAGTGGAATTCAAGCCCATCGACTGGAGCGCCAAGGAAGCCGAACTCAACGGCAAGCGCGTCGACGTGCTGTGGAACGGCCTGACCATCACCGAAGAGCGCAAGAAGAACATCAGCTTCACCGCGCCCTACATGGCCAACCACCAGATCATCATCGTGGGCAATGCGTCCCCCGTGAAGCTCAAGGCTGACCTGGCCGGCAAGGTCGTGGGCGCCCAGGACGGCAGCAGCGCCACCGACGCCATCGCCAAGGACCCGGTCGCCGCGCAAATCAAGGAAGTCAAGAAGTTCGGCGACAACGTCACCGCGCTGATGGACCTGGCCGCCGGCCGCCTGGACGCCATCGTGGTGGACGAAGTGGTGGGCCGCTACCTGATCAGCAAGCGCGCCGGCGAGTACCGCGTGCTGGACGAGAACTTCGGCACCGAAGACTACGGCGTCGGCGTGCGCAAGGACGACACCGAACTGCTGGGCAAGCTGGACAAGACCCTGGATTCGATGAAGCAGGACGGCACCGCCGGCCGCATCGCCACCCAGTGGTTCGGCGCCAACATCATCAAGTAAGGGGCCAGCGGCGCCCGCGGCCATCGCGCCCGGGCGTCCAGACCCAAGTTCCACAGCCCGCCGCGGCGCCGACGCGCCAGGCGGGCTGATTCATGAATCGATCCAACCTTGGCGTCCACGGACGCTGACGGCGCGAACCCACTGCATGGACTACGTACTCTCCCTATTGGGACCATTGGCGCAAGGCGCGAAAGTCACCTTGACGCTGTTTTTCATCACGCTGGCGCTGGCCGTCCCCCTGGGACTGGTGCTGGCGCTGGTGCGGATCTCGAAATGGCGGCTGGCCAGCAACCTGGTCAATGGCTATATCTGGCTCATGCGCGGCACGCCGCTGATGCTGCAGATGCTGTTCATCTACTTCGCGCTGCCGTTCGTGCCCGTGATCGGCATCCGCCTGCCGGACTTTCCCGCCGCCGTGGTGGCCTTCGCGCTGAACTACGCGGCCTATTTCGCCGAGATCTTCCGCGCCGGCATCCAGTCGGTGGACCGCGGCCAGTACGAGGGCAGCAAGGTCCTGGGCATGACCTATCTGCAGACCCTGCGCCGCATCGTGCTGCCGCAGATGGTGCAGCGGGTGCTGCCGCCCATGAGCAACGAGACCATCACCCTGGTCAAGGACACCTCGCTCATCTACGTGCTGGCGCTCAACGACATCCTGCGCACGGCGCGCGGCATCGTGCAGCGCGATTTCACGACCACGCCGTTCCTGGTCGCCGCCGCCTTCTATCTCATCATGACGCTGATCCTGACGTGGTTCTTCCAGCACATGGAAAAGCGCTATGCCAAATATGACCAGTAATTCTCCGTCCGCGCGTCCCGTCATGATCGAGGCCCGCGAAATCATCAAGTCGTTCGGGCCCAACCGCGTGTTGGATCGGGTTTCGCTGAGCCTGGGCCAGGGCGAGGTCGTCGCGGTGATCGGGCCGTCGGGCTCGGGCAAGAGCACCTTCCTGCGCTGTCTCAACCACCTGGAAACCATCGACGAGGGCAGCATCGAGGTCGAAGGCGAGGCCATGGCCCGCGCCGTGCCGGGCGGGCGCAGCCAGTACGCCAGCGACGCCGACGTGCGCCGCATTTGCCGCAAGATGGGTATGGTGTTCCAGTCGTTCAACCTGTTCCCGCACATGACCGTGCTGCAGAACATCATCGAGGCGCCCATCACCGTCAAGGGCATGACGCGCGCCCAGATCGTTCCCAAGGCGGAAGAACTGCTGCGCAAGGTCGGCCTGCTGAACAAGCGCGACAACTACCCGACGCGCCTGTCCGGCGGCCAGAAGCAGCGCGTGGCGATCGCCCGGGCGCTGGCCATGGAGCCGGACATCATGCTGTTCGACGAACCCACCTCGGCGCTGGACCCGGAACTGACCGGCGAAGTCCTGCGCACCATGAAGCAGCTGGCCGACGAACGCATGACCATGCTGGTTGTGACCCATGAAATGGGCTTCGCGCGCGAAGTCGCGCACCGGGTCATCTTCATGGACGAAGGCCGCATCGTCGAGGAAGCGCCTTCGGCCGACTTCTTCCGCGCGCCGCGCGAAGCGCGCAGCCGCGAATTCCTGGCGCATATGCTCTGAGGATGCGCCGCCGTCGCATGAAGAAAGCCCGCTATGGCGGGCTTTGTTCATTTTTCGAAGGCTTCACTCCCCGTCAGCGGCTGCCGAAAGCGCCGGGGCACGACCATGGGGCTGCCGGTCTCGGGGTCGGGCATGACGCGGCAATCCAGATCGAAGACCTGGCGCATGATGTCCTCGGTCACGACCGGACGGACATCGCCGTGCGTCGCGATCCGCCCATCGCGCATCATCACGATCCTTTCAGCGTAGCGCAAGGCCAGGTTGAGATCGTGCAGCACCACCACCAAGGTGCGTCCGGCGCGGTGCAACCGGGCGCATAGCTCCAGCAGATCGAGCTGGTGGCGGATGTCGAGGAAAGTGGTGGGTTCGTCGAGCAGCATGATGCCGGCTTCCTGGGCCAGCACCAGCGCCAGCCAGGCGCGCTGGCGTTGGCCGCCGGAGAGGGTATGCACGGGATCCCCGGCAATTCCTTCCAGATCCGTGGCCGCCAGGGCGGCGTCGACGGCGCTGGCGTCCGCCGCCGACCATTGCCGCAACAGGGACTGATGCGGATAGCGGCCGCGGGAGACAAGGTCGCGGACGGTGATCATCTCGGGCGCAATCGGCTGCTGCGGCAGGTAGGCCAGGCGGCGTGCTACCGCTTTTCGGCGCAGGCTGGCGAGGTCGGCGCCGTCGAGCAGGGCGCGGCCCCGGCTGGGAGTCAAGGCGCCGCCCAACACGCGCAGGAGCGTGGATTTGCCGCAGCCGTTGGGGCCCAGGATTACGGTGAACGAGGCCGGCGCGATGTCCAGCGTCAAACTGTCCAGTACGCGGCGGGCGCCGTAGGACAGGCTGACGTCCCGGAGTTGGAGGACGGGTGTGGACGTTGTGGCAATCACGTTGAAACCTTGCGCCATTCGAGCATGAGCAGAAATGCGAGATAGAGGCCGCCGATGCCTGCGGTAAGCACGCCTACCGGCAAGCCGTTGGCGCCAGCCGAACGCGACAGCAGATCGGCGCCTGCCAGCAGCACGGCGCCGGTCAATGCCGCCAGCAGGGGTTGCGGGCCGTCGGCAGGCACGCAGCGCCGCGCAATCTGCGGGGCCGCCAGCGCAATGAAGGCGATGGGGCCGGCCACGCTGACGGCGGCGGCCGCGGCTAGCACGGCCAGCAGCGTCGCCGCCAGGCGGTTGGGCCCAGGGGCGACGCCCAAGGCGTGCGCGACGTCGTCGCCCATTTCCAGCAGCCGCAGGCGCGCGCTCAGCCCGAGTGCCAAGGGCAGCAGCAGCGCGCAGGCCGTGGCGACCAGCGCAACATCGTTCCAGGTCTTGCCGGCCAGATTGCCGTTGAGCCAGGTCGCGGCCAGATGCGCCTGTTCGCGGCGCAGATTGGAGAGGCCGTACTGCACGAAGGCGAAGGCGATGGCGGCCACCGCGATGCCCGCGACCACCATGCGCTGGGGCGCGGAGAAACCCGCGCCGGATCCAAACCAGACTCCCGCCGTCGCCAGCAGCGCGCCGCCTGCGGCGCCCCACGCCAGCGGCATCGCCCCCGGCCAGACCATCGTCACCGCCACCGCGCCCGCCGAGGCGCCCGCGGTGAGGCCGATGATGTCGGGGCTGCCCAGCGGGTTGCGGGTAATGCTCTGGAACAGCGCGCCCGACAGGGCCAGCGCGGCGCCGGCGCCCAGCGCGGACAGGGCGCGCGGCAGTCTGACCGTATAGATCAGCCAGTGCTCGATTGCGGTACCGCCGCCCGCCAGGATCCGTCCAAGACGGGGCCAGCCTGGTCCTTGCTCTCCGGTCAACAGGGCGCCCGCAATCGAGGCAAGGGCCAGCGCGGCCAGCAGCAAGGCGTAGGCCAGCGCGCGTGGCGTGTAAGGGAGCGACAGCCAGGCGCCGAGGCGCAGCATGCGCCGCCGGCCGTTCAAGGGCGTCTCCCGGGCTGGCGGCGCAAGGCCGCCAGCAGGAACGGCGCGCCGAGGAACGCGGCTACCACGCCGGTCAGCAGTTCTGCCGGCGCCCGCAGCAGGCGCGCCAGGATGTCGGCCGCGAGCATCAGAAGAGGACCCAGCAGCAGGCAGTAGGCGAGTTGCCAGCGCAGGTCGGGACCGCCGATGCGGCGGGCGATATGCGGAACCGCCAGGCCGACGAAGGCGATAGGGCCCGCGGCCGCGGTGGCGGCGGCGGCCAGGACAGCGACGCCGAGCAGGCCCAGCGCGCGGTACAGCCCAGCGCGCACCCCGAGCGCCTGGGCCAGCGCCTGTCCCAGCGCCAGGACGTTCAAGGGCCGGGCCAGTGCAAGCGCCAGCAGCAGGCCGGCACCGATATAGGGAGCGGCCCGGGCCACTTCGGTGAGGGATCGTCCTGCCAGCGAGCCGACGGCCCAGAATCGATAGGCGTCGAAGATGTCCTCATGCAGCAGGGCCACAGCCTGCACGTAAGCAAACAGCACCGCGTTGACCGCCGCGCCGGCCAGGATCAGGCGCACGGGCTGCAGGCCGCGGCCGCCGGCACCGATCATGTACACGGCCACGGCCGCGGCCAGCGCGCCGGGCAGGGCCGCCCAGAACGGATGGGCGGGCAGGCCGCCGAGCACGAGGGTGGTGGTCACGATGGAGGCAGCGGCGCCGGCGTTGACGCCCAACAGTCCGGGTTCCGCCAGCGGATTGCGGGTCAGGGCCTGGATCAGCGCGCCAGCGACGGCCAGCGCCGCGCCGGTCAGCAAGGCCAGCAAGGTGCGTGGCACACGCGAGGCAACCACCAGCGCGGCGTAACTGTCATCGGCTTGGAACAGGGCATGCCAGACCGAGGCGGGAGACAGATTACGTGAACCGAGCCAGAGGCTGCCCAGGGTGGCGGCGGCGAGCAACAGACAGGTTGCGCCCAGGCCGGCGGCACGGGCGGACTTATTCATTTCGCACGCCGGGCCCGGCTTCGGAGCGCTGGGCAGCAGCGGCCAACGCCGGCGCCAGCCTGCCTAGCATCCAGTCCACGGCCAGCGGCGTGCCCGAGGACGAGGCCATGATCAGCGCCGGGTCGCTCAGCGCCACATAGGCGCCGCGCTTCACGGCGGGGATGGCGGCGAACAGCGGCAGCGCCGCGGTCCGGTCGCGCTCCTGGGGGGTATAGAACCAGGACACCAGCACGTCGGCGTCGCCCAGTGCGTCCGCATGCTCGAAACCCAGATAATGGGCGAAATGGCCGGCGCTAGCGTGCAGGCCTTGCATGGACGGCGCCAGTTTCAGGCCCATGGCGGCAATCGTGTCCACGCGCGGATCTCCCGCCACATAGGCCGCGAAATTGCCCGAACCCAGGTCGGCGCGCACATAGGCAAAGGTCTTGCCGGCCAGCACGGGGTGGTCGCGCGAGGCCTGCGCCAGTGCGCCGCGGATTTGCGCCTTGAGCGCCGCGGCCTGTTCGCGCTGGCCCAGCGCGGCGGCGACCAGGTCGATCTGCGTATCCACCGGGGTCAGGAATGGCTGTTCCGGATAGGCCACCACCGGCACCAGTCGCGACAGTTGCGCATAGGCCTCGGCGCTGACGCCGGAAAAGGGCGCCAGCACCAGGTCCGGCCGCAGCGCGACGATGGCTTCGACGTCCAGTTCCGGAAACATGGCGATGGCCTGCGGCAGCGGCGCGCCGCGGGCCTCGATCGCGGCACGCACCCAGGGCCAGTAGTGGTCGGCGTCGCCGCCCCAGTCGGCCCGGCCCACCCCGACCGGGACCACCCCCAGCGACAGCGCCAGATCGTCGGCGCCCAGGCCTAGCGTGACCACGCGTTTGGGCGGAGCCGCGATGACGGCCCGACCCAGAGCGCTGTCTATCGTGACGGGAAAGCCATCGGCCCGGGCCGTCTGTGGCGCTGGAGCGACCGGCGCATCGGCAGCGCGATCGCAGGCCGCCAGGGCGAGCGAGGCCAGGCAGGCGGCGCCAGCCCGCAGGATCGCACGCTTGAAACTTGCGAAGCCAAGACGCATCGTGGCGGCAAATCCCCCGATCAATATTGAGCCCTGAGCGTCAGCATGACGTTGCGGGGCGCGCCCCACCAGCCCTGGCTGAAAAAGCCGATCTGGTCGTAATACTTCTTGTCGAACAGGTTGTTGACGTTGAGGGTGGCCGAGACTTGCTTGCTGAACTCGTAGCGCGCCATCAGGTTGACCAGCATGTAGCTGCCTTGCTCCACGTCCACGTTGCCGCGCGGGCTGGGGGCGGACTGGTACATGCGGCTTTGCCAGTCCATGCCGCCGCCCACCGTCAGCCGGTTCAGGTCGCCAGGCAGGCGATAGGTTGTGTAGAGCTTGAACAGGCTGCGCGGATGGCTGGTGTTGATGGGCTTGCCGTCGGCGTCCTTGGCGGTGAAGTGCGTGTAGCTGGCCGCGATGTTCCAGTTGGGCATGATCTGCCCGGTGGTTTCCAGCTCGAAACCTTCGACCTTGGCGCCGGATGCCGCGCGATAGGCCTGCGTGCCCGGCAAGCCTATGACCGACTCGCCGGGAATGGCCTGCGCCAGGTTGTTCTGGCGGGTCTGGTACAGCGACACGGCCGCGTCCAGCAGGCCGTCCAGGTAAGACGCCTTCAGACCGATCTCGTAGCTCTTGCCGTCGATCGGCGGCAGGATGGAACCGCTGGGCGTGCGCGCATTCTGTGGCTGGAAGATCTCGGTGTAGCTGGCGTAGGCGGTGTAGGTCTTGTCGATGTCGTAGATCAGGCCCGCGTAGGGCGTGAACTGGTCGTTGATCTTGTACTCGCGCTTGCTGCCGAAGTAGGTCTGGTTCGTCTCCCAGTTGCTCCAGCGTCCGCCCACGATCAGGTGCAGCGGATCGGCCAGCGAAAACCGGCCCACGGCGTAGGTTCCGGTCTGCTTGACCCGCATGTCGTCGGCGGGCGTCTTGCGGCTGGACCATGTCGGTTCGGCGATATGGTCCTGGCGCCAGTCGAAGAAGCTGCCGATGGCGGGCTTGGCCCCCACCATCAGGTACTGGCCGATGTCGCTATGGTCGTCCACGCTCATCCAGCCCAGGGCCAGCTCATGCTTGCGGCCGAACAGCTGGAACGGACCCGACAGCGTCAGGTTGATGTCGTCGCGCGAGCGATCGCCATCGTAGTTGTTGAAGTTGCTGGTCATGCCCGTGCCGCTGGCGCGGTCCGGATAGCCGCCGCGATAGAGCTGCTTCATGCGGTATTCGCCCTCATTGTGGCTATAGGCGGCGCGCGCCTTCCAGTCGTTGGCGAAGCGGTGGCTCAGGTCCACGAAGGTGGTGGTCGATTCGGTGTCGATGCGCGCCCAGCGCGTGTTGTTGGCCACGGACCGGTTGAAATCGGTGCGCGAGCCGTCCGAATAGAACAGCGGGAAACCGCTGCCAAAGCCGTTGCTCTGGTTGCGCTGATATTCCACGCCGACGGTGAGCAGCGTATCGGGAGTGAGGTCGGCGCTGATGACGCCGTACAGCGTGCGATTGCGCGTATCCAGGAAGGTGACATAGTCGTCGCCTTGGCTGTAGGCGGCGACGAAGCGCGAGCGGATGCGTCCGTTCTCCGTCAACGGCACGGACAGGTCGGCGTCGCCGCGCACGTAATCCCAACTGCCGGCGCTGGCGCTGCCGGACAGCGCGAACTCGCGCAGCGGCTTCTTGCGGATGAAGTTCACTGCGGCGGAGGGATTGCCCGAGCCGGTCATCAGGCCGGTGGCGCCGCGCACGATTTCGACGCGGTCGTAGATGGCGGCGTCCATGTCGGTGGAACCGTAGTTCCATTGGCTGAGGATGGGCGCATTCAGGCCGTCGAACTGGAAATTGTCGATCGCGAAGCCGCGCGCGGAGAACGACAGGCGGTTGCTGTCGCTGCGCGTGACGGAGATGCCGGGAGCGCTGGCCAGGATGGAACCGGTGTCCTGCAAACCCTGGTCTTCGATTTGCTGGCGCGTCACTACGCTGACCGATTGCGGCGTCTCCCGCGGCGATAGCGTCAGGCCGGTTGCGGTGCTCATAGCCTCGGTGTTGTAGGCATGGGTGCCTTCGGTGGTGCCGGCGACGCCGGCGCCCCTGACCGTGACGGCGGGGAGTTCGGCGGGATGGTCGGCGCCCGATGACGAGCTGGATTGCGCACTGGCTGCGTGATAGGGCAAGGCAGAGCACAGCAAGGCCGTCCGGACGGCCAGGGTAAGCAGATACGCCCGGCGCGTAGGCGCGTGCGGCGGGGACAGTGCGGGGGACATGAACACAAGCTCCAGCTGAAAGATTTGGTAATGAGAATTATTGTTTTTGCTGGAGACTTGAACGTATGCCGGAGGATGCGATGCGTATGCTGAACGCCGCCGGATCACCCCGATCGGGCGTTTGCCAAAGGCGTGGACTGCCGTTGCAGCCAGGCCCAGCCTGCCGCGCTCGCGGCGACGCAGGCCAGCATCGCAAGCGCCAGGGCCAGGGGCCGACCGTAGATCATGGGTACGCCCCAGCCGCTGGCTACCGAGAAAGCCAGCATCTGGGTGAAGCCGAGCATCGAGGCGGCGGTGCCGGACAGCCCTGGCGCACGGGCGAGAATCTGCAGGGTCATGCCCGGGACGCACATGGCCAGGCCGCAGGTATAAAGGCCGGGCAGGATCACCGCCCAGGGCAGGGCGGGCCGTCCGGCGCCCGCGGCGTATAAGACGCTCGCGAGGCAACTGCCGCCCATCAAGGCATACGCGAGCAAGGTGATGCGGTGGTCGCTCCAGCGCCCGGCCTTGCGCGCCGCGAACAGCGCGCCTGCCATGGCCCCGATCACGAGCGGTACGAACAGATACGCGAAATCCGTTTCGGGCAGGCTGAGGACGTTGGCGATGAAGTCCGGCGCGGCGCCGATGAGGAAACCCTGGGCCGCGAAGATCAGGCTGAAAGCGATGGCAAGTGCAGCGAACCGCCGGTCCGCAAGAACCATGCCGTAGCCGGAAGCCAGTGAGCGCCACGACAGCGGCCTGCGCCGGCTGGCGGGCAGCGTCTCGGGAAGCTTCCAGGCGCACAACGCCCAGGCCGTCGCGGCCAGCGCGGCGAGCATCAGGAAGACGGCACGCCAGCCCAGCTGCGCGGCCAACTGACCGCCGACTATGGGCGCCAACGCCGGCGACAGATTGAACACCAGGATCAGATAGGACATGACGCGCTGCGCCGCCGGTCCTTCGTAGCAGTCGCGCACGATGGCCTGGCCCACCACGATGCCGGCGCCGGCCGAGAGGCCTTGCAGCGCCCGCGCCGCCAACAGCCAGGCGAAGCTCGGCGCTGCAACGGCCAGCGCGCTGCCGCCGATGTAGCAGACCAGCGCCGCGAGGATGACGCGGCGCCGGCCCAGCGAGTCGGACAGCGTGCCATGCAGCAACAGCATCGCCGCGTAGCAGAACATGTAAACGCCCAGGGTCAGCTGCACTGTTTCCTGCGGCACGCCGAACTCCCGCTCCAACGCGGCGAAGGCGGGCAGATAGGCGTCGACCGTGGCCGGGGCCACGCAGGCCAGCAGGCCCAGCATCAACACCATCATGGGAAAGGAAGTCGGGAGGTCGGGGCGAGGCACGTGGGCGTCCGGGGCAGGGGCTTTCCGGGGCGGAAAGCATGGCCCCATGGTCGCGCGCCAGGCGCAGCAGGATGAATGGGCAACGCCGCAAGAGCAATGGGTGCTGCCGAAAGCCGCGGGCGAAGGCGCTCACGGCGGCCCGCTCAGTTCAGTTCGCTGGGGGCAACGCCATAGCGCTCGCGGAACGCCGTGGCAAAGTTGGTGGCGTGCCGGTAGCCCACGCAATGCGCTGCCTGCTGCACGCTGCAGCCCCGCGCCAGTTGCTCGCGGGCGACTTCCAGGCGGCGTTCGCGCAGCCAGGCGAAGACGGAACACTGGTAGGCGGCGCGGAACTTGGCGCGCAGGGTGCTGGGACTCATGCAGGCCAGCTTTGCCAGATCCTCAAGCGTGTGCTCCTCGCCGGGCGCGCTGTGCAGCCGTTCCCGTACCCGCTCCAGCAACTGCCGGTCACGTCGCGACACCGCGCCGACCTCGGGCTCCCGCTGGTCCAGCGACGCCAGCGCATGCGCCAGAAGTTGCGCGCCGACGCCCTCGCGCAGCATGGCGCGCAGCGGATCGTCCCAGCGGCATTCCAGCAGATGTTCGATGGCCTGCATCAGGTGAGCCTGCACTTGCCAGCGCCGCAGCCGGAAGGCGGGGGTGCGCAAGACTTTGCGGATCTGGTCGCTGAACGGGTCGTCGTCCGCGCCGTCCGGTTCGGACAGCGACAGATTGACGCTGCGCAGCCGTTGGCCTGCATGGTGGATGCCGGTCATGGCGACCGTATCGCCGTACGCGGCGCTGACGCCGCTTTGGGCAACGAGCTGCAGGTCGTCATGGCCGCCGACGCGCGCCTGGGCCTGCCCTTGCAGCATGACGATGGCCGAAAAGCGGGGCGTCATGACGGAGGTCGATTCGTAATGGTGATGCACCAGCACGTCGGACATGACCAGGGTCAGGCCGGGCCGGATCGCATGCTCTTCGACGCGGCCCTCGGCGATGCAGACGGTATCCGGATCGGCGCCTGCGGGGTCGATCCCGGGCAACTGGTAGCGGAAACCGTTATGGCCGCCCAGGCGGTTGAAATCTGCGACGGTGAATCGGACAGTGGGGGAGGAAGGATTCAAAGGCGTCACTCGCGCTGCGGGTTGAGTCCTCGGGCGTTGGCACGGGGAGGCGGCGGGGTTCAAATGAGAATAGCATATATTCGCATTGATTCGACGGCATTGCGGAGCCTCTCAGGGCGCGGCGCAATCTCCTAGCTGGTCGCCCATGATGTCGCGGTACCACTCGTGGAAATGCAGCATGCCGTCTTCCATGGGCGATTGGTATGGACCGCTTTCGCTTACCCCGCGTCGCAGGAGCGCCCGCCTGCCGGCATCCATGCGTTCGCCGATTTCGTCGTCTTCGATCGCGGTTTCCATGTAGGCCGCGCGCTGCGCCTCGACGAACTCGCGTTCGAACAGGGCGATTTCCTCGGGATAGTAGAACTCGGCGACGTTGACGGTTTCCTGCGGGCTTTTGGGGTAGAGCGTGGACAGCACCAGGACGTGCGGGTAGAGCTCGATCATGTGGGTGGGAAAGTACGTCACCCAGATCGCGCCGAAGTCCGGCGGCGCGCCGTCCCGGTAGCGCATCAATGTGCCGTGCCAGTCGCGGTATACGTCGGATCCAGGCTTTTCCAGGGAATCGTGCACGCCCACGCGTTGCAGGCTGTGGCGCTCGCCAAACTCCCAGCTCAGGTCATCGCAGGTAACGAAGCGTCCAAGGCCGGGGTGGAACGGCCCGACGTGATAGTCCTCGAGATAGACCTCGATGAAGGTTTTCCAGTTGTAGTTGCACTGGTGCACCTCGACGTGGTCCAAAACATAGTCCGAGAAATCGAATTCCGGCCGGGCGAACAGTCCGTCGAGATCCGCCTGCGGGTCGCCAGGGCCTTCGAACAGCAGGCCGTGGCAGCGCTTCAGGGGAAAACGCGGCAGGTTCAGGCATGGCGTGCTGGGAAATTGCGGTGCGCCCAGAATCTGGCCGCGATTGTCGTAGGTCCAACGGTGCAGCGGGCAGACGATGTTGCCGCCGCTGGCGGACAGGTTGCCTGCTGGTTTGCCCGGCCCGGCGACAGCGCCAGTCTCGCCGCCCAGGATGAGGGCCTGGCGGTGACGGCATACGTTGGATATCAACTCCACGCCGGCGGCGCCGCGCACCAGGACGCGCCCGCCGTCTTCATGCGGCAGCCTGCGCCAGTCGCCGGGTTCGGGTACGGTTTTCTCATGTCCGACATACAGCGGCGTGCGCTTGAATATCACTTCCTGTTCGCGGGCGAACAGGGCTTCGTCGAAATATGCCCGCACGTGCAGCGGGCTGAACGCTTGCTTTACGTGTGCAAGGCGGCCTACATCCGTCATGTCCGACTCCTTGTGCCTTCCGCAAGGCCGCGGCCTGTCAGGCGGCTTCGGCGCTCTCGGCGTCGAGCCGGGCGATGCGTTCGGCGATATCCAGTTTGGGGCAGGTGCTGCAATAGTCGCCGTCGCTTCTGCGGAAGTGGTGACAGCAGACCTGCCGGTCGACTGCGATGGCCGGCAGCGACCGCCGCTGATAGGTCAGATAGCCGCTGCCGCCGGCGATGCCCAAGCGCGCAAGCCAATCGGCCGCGGCTGCGGTTGCCCAGGCGTTGTCCGCCGCGCTCACGCCTGCGCGGGCTGCCAACAGGGCGGACAGGATGCAGTCGGCCTGCATGCAGGCGGTCGCCCGGGGATTGAGGCGCAGCGTCGCGCCCAACTCGCGGTAGAACAAGGCGCCGATCTCGCGCAGCTGCGTGGCGGCCGCATCCAGCCTTCTCTCCAGGCAGCCGTGCACGGGTTCATGGCGTTCCATGGTGTAGCCGGCGATGAAGCCGTTGGCGACCGGCTGGCTGAGCCGGGTCAGGTCCGGGACGATGCCGCTGCGGTGCGCGGCGATCACGCTGAGGTAGACGGGCTGCCAGATCAGCAGGCCCCAGCAGCGCAGCGCCAGGTAATGCGGGCCGGCTTCCGGATGGCGCTCCCGCCACCAGTCGCGCAGCCGTGCAATGGCATCGGCATTGCACGCGCCGGGTCGGATGCCGGGCGCGTCCGGTGGACCCACGCGGCCATCCAGGCCGGGCGCGAGGCGGCCCGCCAGCGCGAGCAGATCGTCAAGTTCGCGGGTCACGCAAGAGCCTGCGCGGCGTCGGCGGTCCGGTCCAGCCATTGCGGCCGGTAAGGCGCCACGGGGTTGATCAGCCTCGGAGCCATCTGGAAGCTGCCGATCGGATCGGCCAGGTTGACCATCTGCAGGTTGTTGGCGAGTTGCAGGCGGTTCAGGCACGAGTGGATCATGTCCGGCGCGTACAGGTCGTAGCGTCGGTATTTTTCCAGCCGTTGCGGATGCGCCTGCTGGTACGCGGCGATGCGGCCTGCCACCAATTCCCAGAAATCGTCCTCCTGCATGAGGCCGGTGTCCGCCAGGATCTGGGAAAGATGGCGGAAGTAGCCTTCGAACACGTCCACGAAGATCGTCAGCAGCTTGTATTCCTCGGGCACGTCCGCCGCCAGCCGGCGCGCGTTCTCGGGCAGGTCAGCCTGTGGATCGAGGATGGAGGATTCCTCGGCAATGTCCTTCATGAAGGCGCGCACGGGCACATGGTCGCGGATCACCAGGATGACGTTCTCGCCATGCGGCATGAACACCAGGTCGTGGGCGTAGAAGCAATGCACCAGCGGCGTCAGGTAGGCGTCCACATAGCGTTCCAGCCATGTCTCGGCGCTCAGTCCCGAGGCGCGGATCAGCGCGGGCAGCAGGGCCTGGCCTTGCGGATCCACGTGCAGCAGCGCGGCCATGGTCATCAGCCGTTCGTCGGGACCGATCAGCGCCTGTGGATTCTCGCGCCATAGCGCGGAGAACATCTTCTTGTAGGGCGTGTCGGCGGCAATCGCCGCTTCGTAGTAATAGTTGCGAAAACCCAGGCTGGCAGCCTCGCGCAGGATGGTAAAGCCGTTGGCGCTCAGCCAGGGGTCGGACGCGATCAGGCCGTGGATGTATTCGTTGATGGCGGGCGTGCCCGACATGTAGTAGGGCGAAAGCCCCCGCATGAAACCCATGTTCAGGATGGACAGCGAGGTCTTCACGTAGTGCTTGCCAGGCTGGCTGATGTTGAAGAAGGTGCGTATCGATTGCTGCGCCAGGTAGTCGTCTGCGCCGTAGCCCAGGCAGACGATCTTGCGTTGGGCGACATAGGGCGCGAATGCCAATGACAGCTTGTTGAACCACTGCCATGGGTGTGCCGGCATCAGGTAGTAGTCGGCGGGGTCCAGACCCTGGTCACGCAAGGTGGCGCTGTGGCGCGCCACGGTGTCCTCGCCCAGTTCGCCACGCAACAAGCTGGCGTAGTCCATCGTGGACAGGCAGGCGAAATGCGCGTTGTCCTTGTGCACTGCCAGCCACATCACGCGGATGGGAGTCGCGGCCTCCGGCGCATAGAGATGGTAGTCCTCGGCGTCGAAGCCCAGGCGGCCGTTGTTGGCGACGAAGCTGGGGTGGCCCTCGATCATCGAGGTTTCTATGGTTTGGTAGTCAGCCAGCGCGAGTTCGGCGGCGGACAGGCAAGGGCGCGTGTGCTTATAGGCGGCGCCGTGCAGCGTGCTGGCGATTTCATCCAGATAAATGGGTAGCCGGTCTTCCGGAATGCGCAGCTTGTCGCGGATCTCGATCACGAACTGCAGGGCGTCCAGGGGCGCGGGCGCGCCGGCCGTGGTCTTGGCGATCGATTCCGCGCGGATGCGCCAGTGGCGCATGGCCATCAGTTGCGCGTCGTAGCGGTATTCGACCCGGCCGTCCGCGAGCGCGAGGCGATAGCGGTCGAAACCCGGCGTATCCGCAGGGCCCAGGCGTTCGGGCTGCAGCAGTCCCTCATGGGTGTATTCGGAGATGGCCTTGCGCACGAGCAGGCGGTTGACCTTGGCCCAGGCTTGCGGTTCCAGATGGCTGGCGACCTGCGCAGGGTGGGGGGCGGCATGTGGGTTCATTGGGGCGGCTCCTGGTATCGGGTCTGTTCGAACTGTGCGCGTGTGCAGAACGCCAGGCTGGCGGTCTTCTCGCGGAAAGGGACCTGGCCGGCATAGGTAAATCCCATGGCCAGATTGAGCGCGTGGATCTTGGCGTTGTTCGCGTCGGGCTCGACCACGATGCGCCTGGCGTTCAGGCGGTCGAACATGAAGCGCATGACGAAGGCGAACACCCGCCGGCTGAAGTTGGGGATCCGCACGCGGGGCGGGCCGATGAAAAGATGCATGCCGAGGTCGCCGGGCCGGACCGCGTAGTGTTCGCCGACTTCGTCGCGGGCCGGGTCGTAGCACTCCACCAGAAAGGCCGGCTGTCCGTCATGGCTGCCTAGCCAGGCGCTGGCGTGCCCGCTGCCGCAAAGGGCCTCATAGAAGTCGCGCACCTGATCCTCGTTGTGCTGCTGCATGGACCAGAAGCGCGCGTAGTCCATGGAAAACCATCGCCGCAGCAGCGCGGCGTCCGCGTCCGGAACCAGGGGGCGCAAGGCGAGCCCCGGGCCTTCGTCGTAGTGGTCGCGCGACTGGCGCACGACCTCGCCCAGAAAGGTGGCTGTCATCGTGAGCATGCTGGCTCCCCTCAAGATCAGATGGTGGCGGCGCGATGGCCGTCCATCATGGGCATCGGTTCCGGCGCGCAGAGGCGATGCGCCAGTACGCCGTTTTCCGGCGGGCGGAAATCCTGCAGTGCGGTGCGGGGCTCGATGGCGTAGTGCTCCACGCCGGTCAGGTCGCGCAGTATCAGCGAGTTGCGGTAGCAGCAGAATCCCAGATCGGGATTGGTGACGCCATGGCTGAGCAATCCCGTGTTCTGCACAAAGATTTCCGCGCCTGCATGGTCCACCGAGTAATTGCGGGCGATGCGGTAGCCGCCGTCTTCGTCCCAGGCGATGCGGTCGCTGATGGGATTGACGCAGGCCGGGATGCGAGGGGCATAGCCCGTGGCCAGCACCAGGCCGTCCGTGACGTGCGTGAACGGCTGGCCGGTATCGACATGCATGAAGTCCAGGTGATAGCGGCCCGTGGAGCGCTCATGGCGGCTGGCGCGCAGCTCCGCGCTCGTTAGAAGGGTATAGCGGCGGTCGCCTGCGCGGATCTTTTCGTCCAGCAGGTCATATATCTGATTGATCAGGGACGCGTTGATGCCTTTGTATAGGCTGCTTTGCTGGCGCAGCATCTCGCGCCGCCGGGCTTCGGGCAGGTCGTGGAAATAGTCCGTGTAGTCGGGAGAGATCAGTTCCAGCGTGAGCTTGGTGTTCTCCATCTGGAAGAAGCGCGGAGAGCGGGTGATCCAAGCCAGGCTGTAAGCGTGCTTGTCGCTGTCTCGCAGCAGGTCATGGAACACCTCCGCCGCGCTCTGCCCGCTGCCGACAATGGTGATGCCGCGCTTGCGCTGCAACTGCGTCTTGTGGCGGAGGTAGTCGGCGCTGTGGATGTAGGGCGCGGCGCGCCGGTCGCAGCAGTCCGGCAATTGGGGCTGCGTGCCCAGGCCCAACACCAGCTTGCGGCAGCGGATCATGAAGCGCTCGCCGTTGACGCCATGCTGGCCGGTCACGAGGTAGCTGCGGCTGTCCGGATCGTGGAGCACGCTCTGGACGTCGTGATTGAAGCGCAGGTTCGGCAGGCGGGCCGCCACCCATTTGCAATAGCGGTTGTACTCGGCGCGATTCAAGTAGTGGTTCTCGCGCATGTAGTAGGAATAGATGCGGCCGCTTTGCTTGCAGTAGTTCAGGTAGCTGTACTCGCTGCGCGGATCGGCCAGGCTCACAAGATCGGCCAGGAAGGGGTTCTGCAAAGTCGAGTCCTCGATCAGCATGCCGGGGTGCCAATCGAACCCTGGCCTCTGGTCGAGAAACACGGCGCGTACACCGGATAGCGGCGCCGCCAGGCAGGCAAGACTCAGGTTGAACGGGCCTAAGCCTATGGCGGCGAAGTCATGGATTTCACGGTTCATGTGGGATCTGCCTTTTGCCGGGGCGGCATTGCGTGAACATGATTCTCGTCTGGGGATGATTATCATTTTCAATATGGGCACTCTAGCAAATCGCGATTTGTTGCGGTGTCTTGCAAGTGAGTTGCAGGCAGCGCCCATATGCAGCGTGGCGTATCGCATAGGCGCAATCACCGGATTGGGATTCTTGGAATAAGTGTAGCTATTTTCAAGTGTTGGCAGGATCAGATGAAAAAGCTGTTCTATGATTGTTATCTACCCGCGGATAGTCGCGATATAGAAGATAGTTTTTCTAAATTAAGGATGTTTATGGGCGCCGTGCTGCCACTGCTTGCGCTGCGAGCGTTCACCGAAACCGGCCGTCTCGGCAGCCTGAAAGCCGCCGCCGAAGTGCTGGGCGTGACCCCGGGGGCGGTCAGTCAGCAGATACGCCTGCTGGAAGACCGGTTGGGGCTGGCGCTGTTCGTGCGCGAGCGTCACGGCGTGCGGCTGACGGAGGCGGGCGCACGCGCGTATCCGGGGCTGATGCGCGCCTTCGACCAGATCGAAAAATCGCTGGCGCTGCTGGAATCCCAGGCCGCCCAGCGGACCCTGACCGTCAGCACGGTGCCTTCGTTCGCCTCGTCCTGGCTGGTGCCGCGCATAGGCCGGTTTTCGGTTTTGCATCCGGACATCGAGGTGCGGGTGGAAGCCTCCTCGCAATTGGTCGATTTCAAGCGCGACCGCATCGACGTGGCGTTGCGGCACGGGCTGGGGCAGTACCCGGGGCTGTCGGCCTTCCGCTTGATGGCGCCGGTGCTGCTGCCCGTGGCCAGTCCGGCCTTGCTGGCGCAAGGCCCCGCTATCGAGCGGCCCGGGGACTGCCTGAAGTACCCGCTGCTGCAGGATTCCGACCGCGCCGACTGGCCTTTGTGGCTGCAGGCGCACGGCGTGGACGCGGGGCAGGAAGCGCAGCGCGGCCCCAGCTTCGAGGACGATCTGTTGCTGCTGCGGGCGGCTGCCACGGGGCAGGGCATCGCGCTGGTTCAGGACACGCATGCGCGCGAAGATATCGAATCGGGCCGGCTGGCCATTGCCCTGGACCAGCCCTGGCCCGCGCGCTTCGCGTATTACGTGGTCAGCCGGCCGGATGCGCTGCTGCGGCCGGAAGTGCAGGCGTTCATCGATTGGGTGAAGGCGGAAGCGGCAGCGATGGAGCAGGCGCCGCAGGCGCTTGCGGCGCGCTGAGGGAATTGCCGGGCAGCGGCGTCTCCCAACCGCCGCCCAAGGCGCGGATCAGCCTTACGGTGGTCCGCGCCTGATCTCCATCCAACCTGGCCGAGGCCAACTGCTGCTGCAGCAGGCTGCGGTCCGCATCGATGACGTCAAGCTGGGTGTGCGTGCCGGTTTCGTATTGCAGCCGGGACAGTTCGGCCGCACGTTGCGCAGCCAGCCGCGCGCGGTCCTGCGCGGTCTGCTGGGCCGCCATGATGCGCAGATGCATCAGATTGTCCTCGACTTCCCTGAACGCGTTGAGCAGCGTTTCCCGGTAGCGCGCCGTTTCTTCGTCATGCGCGGCCCGGGCGGCATCGAGGTCCGCCTGGCGGGCGCCGCCGTCCAGGATGGGCAGCGATAGCGCGGTACCCAGGAATGGGCCCAGCAGAAAGGTCCGGCTGGACCACTGGAACAGCTGGCTCAGGCTGGAAGACTCGAATCCGGCCGCCCCGGTCAGTTCCAGCCTCGGGAAGAAGGCGGCGCGGGCCGCGCCGATGCGGGCGTTGGCGGCGGCCATGGCGCGTTCGGCCGCGGCAATGTCCGGACGGCGCTCAAGCAGTTCTGAAGGCAAGCCCGGTGGAACGGCCAGCTCGATGCGCCGCAGCGGCTCAGGCGGCAGGGAGAAATCGGCCGGGGCCTTGCCCAGCAGGATTGCCAGCGCGTGTTCGGCGCTGGCGCGCAGGCGTTGCGCGCCCAAGGCATCGGCGCGCGCCGCTTCAAGTTCGCCGCGGGCGCGCTCGAGTTCCAGCTCGCGGCCGTCGCCCGCCTCGAAGCGCATCTGGCTCAGCGCTAAGCCGCGTTCGCGCAAGGCCAGCGTTTGCTGATAGATCTGGTGCTGGGTATCCAGCTCCCGGATCAGGAAGTAGGTGTCGGCGACGTCGGCCTGCAAGGCCAGCAGTGTCAGCCGGTACAGCGCGCCGCTGCGAGCCTGTTCCGCCGACGCCGCGCCTATGGTCGAGGACACGTGGCCGAACAGATCGGCCTCATACGCCACCGCCGCGTCGGCCCGCCACAGCGTCGTGGTGGAAGCCGGTCCGTTGTCGTGTCCGCTGTACGAAGCTGGAGACTCCCGCTGGCGGGTCGGCCCGAAGCCCGCGTCCAGCCGGGGAAACAGCGCCGACCGTGCCTGCCGATGCTGGGCGCGTGACTGCTGCAATCGCGCGTAGGCGGCGTGCAGCGTCGGATTGGCGTCCTGCGCGGCGGCCTGCAATGCGTTCAGGGCCGGATCCTGGAACAGGGTCCACCAGGCGCCGCGCAGGGCGTCGTCTGCGGGCCGGGCGGTGGACCAGGGTCCCGCCGGTTCTGCCTGCGCCTGCTTGTAGGCGGGCGGGATGGACCCGGAGTCGGGCGCGTGGGGCGGGCGTAACGCACATCCGGCCAGCGCCAGCGTCAGCAGCGTCAGCCCGAAGCGCAGGGCGCGATGATTCAATGCGTAGGTCATGTTATGGGTTTCCCTGCAAGGCGGAGGCTTGAGCCGCGCCGCGGACCGGTCCGGCCGGCGCGCGGTCCGCGACCAGATGGCGTCCAAACCGCGCGTAGACGGCAGGCAGCACGAATAGCGTGAACAGCGTGCCCACCAGCAAGCCCGCCACCAGCACCGTGGCGATCGCGCGCTGGCTGCCCGCGCCGGCGCCGCTGGAGAACAGCAGCGGCATCAGGCCGCCGACCATGGCGGCCGTGGTCATCAGGATGGGGCGGATGCGGGTGGCGGCAGCCGCGCGCACGGCCTGGACGCGGTCCAGCCCCCTGTGCCGCTGCTCAAGGTTGGCGAACTCCACGATCAGGATGCCGTGCTTGGTGATCAGGCCGATCAGCGTCACCAGCCCGATCTGGGTGTAGATGTTGAGCGTGGCGTAGCCGAAGAACATGGCGGCCAGCGCGCCGCAGGCGGCAAGCGGCACCGTGGTGAGGATCAGCAGCGGGTCGCGGGCGCTCTCGAACTGGGCCGCCAGCACCAGAAATATGAAGGCCAGCGCAAAGGCGAACGTCAGGGCAAAGCCGCCTTGTTCCTGCAGATACTGCCGCGATTCGCCCAGGAAGCTGGTCTGGAATCCCGCCGGCAGACTGGCGGCTTCGGCCTGCAGGAAGGCGACCGCCTGGCCCAGTGGAACACCGGGCGCGGGGATCGCGACCAGCGTGGCGCTGTTCAGCTGATTGAACTGCGTGAGGGCATTGGCCTCGACGCCTTTCTCCAGCGAGACCACGGTGGACAGCGGCACCTGTCCGCCGGTGGCGGTCCTGACATGGAACAGGTCCAGGGACTCGGCGTTCAGGCGCAGGTTGCGCGGCGCCTGGGGGATCACGTCGTAGGAGCGGCCCTGGGCGCCGAAGCGATTGACATAGGACTCGCCGACCAGACGCGCCAGGGTGTCGCCGATCTCTTTCATGCTCAGGCCCAGGTCGTGCGCCTTGGCGCGGTCGATCCGCACCAGCGTGGTCGGGTTGCTGAAGGTCAGGTCGGAATCCACGAAGGCGAACTGGCCGCTGGCGCGCGCCGCGGTTTTCAACTTGTCCATCGCGTCGTGGACCGCCCGATGGTCGGCCGGGGAAGACAGCACGAATTGCACGGGAAAGCCGCCAACCGAGCCGGGCAGGGGCGGCGGCAGGAAGGCGGAGCCCGCAATGCCCTCGATGCCCGGCAAGGCCGCCTGCAGATCGGCCATGATGGCTTCGGCGCTGCGGTCCCGCGTTTCCCACGGGCTCAGCATGACGCCAGCCCAGCCTTTGTTGAGCGCGCCGCCCGCGCCGGAGACCATATAGACGGTAGCGGCTTCCGGCAGGGCGAGCAGCGCGGCCTCGACCCGTTTGGCCTCGGCCTCCAGGAATTCCAGGCTGCTGGCTTGGGGGCCTTTCATGTCGACGATGATTTCCCCCTGGTCTTCCGCGGGGGCGAGTTCCGACTGCAAGCCGTTGAACAGGACGGGGAGGCTGAGCAGCACGCCAGCGCCGGCCAGCAGCACCGGCCGCGTGTCGCGCAGCATGCGCGCCAGCGCGCGCTCATAGGCGCCCACCAGCTTGGCGGTTGCATGTTCCACCGACCGCGCGTAGCGGCTGGGCGCCTGCTGGCGCATCAGCCTGGAGGCCACCATGGGAGACACGGTCAGCGCTACCATGGCGGACACCATCACAGCCGCAGCCAGCGTGAAGGCGAATTCGCTGAACAGCGCGCCCGTCAGGCCGCCGATCAATCCCAGCGGGGCGTAGACCGCAACCAGCACCGCGGCCATCGTCAGCACGGGGCCGACGATTTCACGCGCGCCGTTCAGTGCGGCATCCAGCGGCGATTCGCCTTCTTCCATGCGGCGATGGACGTTTTCCACCACGACGATCGCGTCGTCCACCACCAGGCCGATAGCCAGGACCATGGCCAGCAGGGTCAGCAGGTTCAGGCTGAAGCCGAGCGCCAGCATGGCCGCCGCCGCGCCCAGCAGCGACAGCGGAATGCTCAGCACCGGCACGGCCACCGCGCGCAGCGAGCCGAGGAAGATGAAGATCACGAGCACCACTTCCAGGCTGGCAATGCCGAACTTGCCCAGCACATTGCCGATCGCGGCGTCGATGAAGACGGTGACGTCATACGGAATCGCCATTTTTGCGCCGTCGGGCAGGTCCAATCCGGCCAGAATCCGGCGGACGTCGCGGGAAATATCTAGCGGATTGCCGCCGGGCGTCGCCATCACTTCCAGGTACGCGGCGGGCTCGCCGTTCATGCCGGCGATTTGGTTGCGGCTTTGCGCGCCGATCTCGACGGTGGCGATGTCTTCCATCCGCACCAGGCTGGGGCCGCGCTTGACGACGAGTTCGCGAAAGCCCTGGACGCTATCCAGGCTGGTGTCGGCGCGCACATTCGTCACCACGAGCGCGTCGCGCAATTGGCCTGGCGCCGCCTGGTAATTGTTGTCCCGGATCGCGGATTCGACATCTAAGGCCGTGATGCCGTGGGCGCCCATGCGCAGAGGGTCGAGCCAGATACGCATCGACAGCGCCTGTCCGCCCAGCACATTCACGGCGGCTACGCCGTCGACCGTGCTCAGCATGGGCTTGGCCACGCGCATCAGGTAGTCCGTGATGCCCGTCAGGGGCTGGCCGGCGGGCGCGGCGAATCCGGCGTAGACCACCCCGATGGCGCCGGGAGACTGCCGCACGACCACCGGGTCGTAGGCGCCCTCTGGCAGCAGATAGCGCACTTCGTTGACCTTGGTCAGGACCTCGGTCAGCGCGGTGTCGGAGTTCGCGTTCAGGCGCAGGTAGGCGTTGATGGTGCTGCGCCCTTGTTCGGACGATGAGGTCAGGTATTCCACGCCTTGCGTGGTGGCGACGGCCTGCGCCAGCGTGGCGGTGACAAAGCCCTGCATCAGGTCCGCGGACGCACCCGGATATTCGGTGGTGACGGTGACCACGGCGCTTTCGATGCGCGGATACTGGCGCAGCGGCAGGTCCAGCAGCGCGCGCAGGCCCACCAGGGCGATCAGCAGGGCGAACGCGGTGGTGAGGACAGGGCGGCGGATGAAGAAGTCGGTGAATGACATGGCGTCTTACTCTCCCGCCAGGCGCGGACGGACGGCGGCGCCGTCGTGCAGGTTGATCTGGCCGGCGATGACCACCAGATCGCCGTCGCGCAGATCCGTATCCGACAGCGCGACCTGGCCGTCCCGGGTTGCGCCGGTCTGCACGGACACGAGCCGGACGCGCGCTGGGTCGTCATTGCGCATGGCGTAGACAGTCTCGCCAGACAGGGTGCTTTGAACGGCTTCGGCCGGCACGGTGAGCGTGGCGGTGTCGGCGGGCAGCGATAGGCTGACCCGGGCATACGCGCCGGGCCATAGGCGGCCAGCCGCATCCGGCGCCAGCGTGGCGCGGACCCGCAGCGCGCGGTTGCCGGCGTCGATCTGTGGATCGATCGCGGAGACCTTGCCCGCCAGCGGAGCCTGTCCGCCGCCGTCGCTGGCGACAGACACGTCCAGTCCCAGCCGCAATGCGGCGGCGTGCCGGTCCGGCAGGGTGAAATCCACATGCAGCAGGCGGGTGTCGGTCAGAGTGGCGATGGGGGTGCCCGCCTCGACGTACTGGCCCAGATTGATCAGCCGCAGCCCCAGCGTGCCCGCGAACGGCGCGCGCACCAGGCGCTGGGCCAGGCCTTCTTCTCCCTGTGCGACCAGGGCTTTGGTTTCGGCGTGCTGCGCCGCGTGCTGTTCGTACTCGGCACGCGACAGGGTTTGTCCGAGCAGGCGCTTGGCGCGGTCCAGGTTGGCCTGGGCCAGCGCGGCCGATGCGCGGTGCCGCTCGAGTTCGCGGCGCACCGGGCCGTCGTTGATCTGCACCAGCGGCAGTCCGGCCGCAACCTGCTGGCCGCTGGCGAAATGGATGGCGGTGACGCGCCCCGCGACCTCGGGCGCCACCAGCACTTGCTGGTCCGCCACGACGGTGCCGATGGCCTGCAAGGTGGCGGGCAGCGTTCCGACCCGGGCGGGCGCCACCAGCACAGGAACGGGTGCGGCGTCATCTGCCGACGCGGCTTGGGCGGCGGCTGCGGCCTTGCGTTGCGTGTCGTAGAGGTAGAGGCCGCCAATGGCGGCAAGAACGAGCGTGGCGGTCAGGGCCAGTTTGCGGCGGGCAGTGCGCGGCGGCGCTGGGTTCGGGATCTGAGACATGAGGCCCATACGTAGAGTCAATGTAGCTGCGCTAAATGCGCAGATGGCAAGACTCGCCATGGTAGGGAGGCAGTCTCCCTTGGGGAAACGATAAGTTCTCCGTTATGGATTTAGTTTTTCTCATCTCTTTGCGGAATGGCGGGCGAGCCTGCATGCCGGCGTTTGCGCAGTTGCGGTCTAAGATCCGTACCCATGCCGATCCGTAACTCCGAACCGCGGCCGCTGCTCACGCTGCGCGGCCTGTATAGCGAACGCCTTTCCCCCGTAAGCCTGGACCTGGTCCCGGGCGAATGCGCAGCGATCATGGGCCCCTCGGGCTCGGGCAAATCCCTGCTGCTGCGCCAGGTGGCCGATCTCGATCCCGGGCATGGCGTAGCCTTGCTCGACGGCAGGCCGCGCTCGGGCATGCGGGGCCACGAATGGCGCCGCCAGGTCATCTATTGCCAGGCCGAGGCCGGCTGGTGGGACGACCGGGTCGCGCCGCATTTCACGGACCGCGGGCGGGCCTTGGCCATCATGGAGCGCCTGGGACTGTCGGCGGACAAGCTGGACGCGCTGGTGCACGAGCTGTCCACGGGCGAACGCCAGCGCCTGGGCCTGGTCCGCGCCTTGGCCCAGGAGCCGCGCGTGCTGCTGCTGGACGAGCCCACGGCGGCGTTGGACCAGGCGGCCACGGACCGGGTCGAAGAGGAATTGCGGCGTTACCTGGGCAGTGGGGCCGCGGTATTGATGGTGACCCACAGTCCGGCCCAGGCCGAGCGCATGGCGCGCCGTTCCTGGCGCATGGAGCAAGGCAGGATGGAGCCGCTATGGACGTGATCAAGCTGCAGGCCACGGATCTGGCCATCGCTTCCTTGCTGGTGCTGCTGAGCGCTGGTATTTCCTTCGCCTTGCGCTTGAACCTGCAGCGCCAGGTGCTGTGGGCGGCGCTGCGCACGGTGGTGCAGCTGCTGCTGGTCGGCCATATCCTGCGCATCGTGTTCGCGCACGCGGCGCCCTGGCTGACGGCGTTGGTGGTGGCGGTGATGATGGCGCTGGCGGCCAGGGAGGTCGCCGCGCGACCCAAGGCCCGGCTGACGCAGCGCGGCAACGGCTGGGTGGGCGCGATGGCGGTGGCGGGGACAACGGTTATCACGGTGCTGTTCATCCTGAATACGGCGCTGCGCCCGGAGCCCTGGTACGACCCGCGCTACACCATAGCCCTGATCGGCATCGTGCTGGGCAGCGTGCTCAACGCCGCCAGCCTGGCGCTGGACGGCGTGTTGTCGGGCGCGCGGCGGGAGAAGCTGGCGATCGAGGCGCGGCTGGCCCTGGGGGCGACCGCGCACGAGGCGTTTTCGTCCCTGCTGCGCGAATCCGTGCGGCGCGGCATCGTACCCAGCATCAACCAGATGTCGGCGGCCGGCATCATCACGCTGCCGGGCATCATGACCGGGCAGATCATTGCCGGCATGGATCCGATAGAGGCCGCGAAGTACCAGATCCTGCTGATGTTCCTGCTATGCGGCGCCAGCGCCATGGCGGCGATGGCGGCGGCTTACGGCGCGATGCGCCGGCTGACGGATGAGCGCGGGCGGCTCAGGCTGGACCGGCTGCATCCGGGATAGCCATTCCAGGCGCTTTTTTCCGGAAATTTCATGAAAGCTTGACGCGCGCTTGGCGATACTGCGCGCAATCTTGCATTTTCCTGAACTCTTTCCGGACTTCCATGCCGCCTGTGCCCAGTGCCGCAGTACCCCCGCAGCGCCTTGCCTCCTTTCCGCGCCGCCTCACGACGCCTGCCATGGGGGAGCGCCGGGCATGAGCGCGTCCATGGCAACTTCCATGAGCCTGCCGGCGCGGCGCGCGGCCTGGCCTGGGTGGCTGGTGCTGGCAGTCCTGGCCTTGTGGCTGGGCGCGCTGGCCTGGGCGCGCTGGCTGACCTTGCCCGACGAGGGCCGCTATGCCGGCGTCGCCTGGGAAATGCTGCGCAGCGGCTCGCCCATGGTGCCGCTGCTTGACGGCATGCCGTACTTCCACAAGCCGCCGCTGTACTACTGGCTGGCCCAGATCAGCTACGTGCTGTTCGGCGTGAATGAATTCAGTGCGCGGCTGCCGTCGCTGCTGGGCGCCTGGAGCGCGGGCGCGGGACTTTATGCCTTCGTCTCGCGCTACCGCAATGCCGCGCAGGCGCGCTGGGCGGTAGTTATCCTGGGCTTGATGCCGTTGTTCTTCGGCGCGGCCCAGTTCGCCAACATGGATATGCTGGTGGCCAGCATGATCACGCTGTGCGTGCTGGCCGCGGCCGATACCGCCTTGCGGCGTGCCGCCGGACGGCCGTTCCGCGCCATGTCGGTGGCCACGGGCGTGCTGGCGGCGCTGGCGGTGCTGGCCAAGGGGCTGATCGGGCTGGCCTTGCCGGGCGCCATCGTGCTGGCGTGGCTGCTGTTGCGCCGCGATTGGCCGGGCGTGCGCGCCTTGCTGTGGGCGCCGGCCTTGCTGGCCTTCGCGGCGGTTGCGGTGCCGTGGTTCTGGCTGATGGAACTGCGCTATCCGGGCTTCTATCAGTACTTCTTCGTCTACCAGCAGTTCGAACGCTTTTCGCAGGGCGGCTTCAACAACGCGCAGCCGGTCTGGTTCTACCTGCCTATCGTGGCGGGGCTGGCGCTGCCGTGGTCGATCTGGGCGGTATCGGTCTTCAAGCCGGCGTACTGGCGCGAGTCCGACCCGCAGGGCCTGCGGCGCCTGGCGGCGATCTGGATCGCGGTCGTGATCGTGTTCTTTTCGATTCCGCATTCCAAGCTCATCGGCTACGTGTTGCCAGTGTTCCCGCCGTTGGCTTTTTTGATCAGCGAACGGCTGGCGCCCGCCTGGGCAGCCGGCAAGCGGCGCGGCGCCTGGATCGCCGCCGGGGTGGCCGTCGTCATCTGTCTGGCCGCGATCATCGTCGCCGCGTCGAATCCGCGCGGCAGCGCGGGGCCGCTAGCGGCGGATCTGCGTAAGGAAATGCAGCCGCAGGACATCCACATGGCGCTGCATACCTTGCCCTTCGACCTGGGTTTCTATACCCAGGCCCGGGAGCCCGCCTGGATGGTCGACGACTGGAACAATCCCGAGATTCCCAAGCGGGACAACTGGCGCAAGGAGTTGTACGACGCGGCGAAATTCGATCCCGTCATGGGCAAGCGCGTGCTGATCGGCGCCGACGACATGCCTGTGCGCATGTGCGCGGCGGCCGACGGGTCGCGTTTCTGGATCTGGGGCCGGGACGATGATGCCGCCAGATACCCCGTGCTCAATGGCGTGACACCGCGGCTCCTCCGCGACAGGCGGGCGATTTGGCGCATTGATATCGACGCGGCGTTCCGCCAGCGCATGTGCGGCGGCCTGCCGGCCACGGGCCAGGCCGCTCCGCTTCCAGCCAAACCCTGATGCCATGCGGGGCCGCGACGCGCGCGCCCCGCAATGGCTGCAAACCATCAAGCATCGTGGATCCGATCATGAGCATTCCCGAACTATTTTCCTGGCTGACCAGCGAGCATGGCCTGATGGCCTTGCTGGCGCAGAACTGGGTCCTGGGCACCGCAATCATCGCTGCCGTCATCTTCGTGGAGACGGGCTTGGTGGTGATGCCGTTCCTGCCTGGCGACTCGCTGCTGTTCGCCGCGGGGGCGTTCCTCGGGCTGGCCGGCATCGATCCCGCCATATCGCTGGCGGCGATCACCGCCGCAGCCATTGCCGGCGATGCGTTGAACTACACGATAGGGTCGTCTTCGTGGGGGCAGCGGCTTGCCCGCAGCCGCTGGGTCAAGCCTGAACATATGGTGCGCGCCCGGGCGTACTTCGTCCGCTACGGCGCCATGACGATCACCGTGGCGCGCTTCGTGCCCATCGTGCGTACCCTGGCGCCGTTTGTCGCCGGCCTGTCGCAGATGCCGCGCCGCACGTTCTATGCCTACAACGTCATCGGCGGCGTCCTGTGGTGCTCGTCGATGCTGCTGGCCGGCTTTTGGCTGGGCTCGATCTCCTGGGTGCGCGCTAACCTGCACTGGGTGTCGCTCATCATCATCGGCCTGTCGCTGATTCCGGTCGCGCTGCAGTTCCTGCAGGTGCGTCAACTGCGCCATGGGGAATCGCAGCAGTAAGAGCCCGGCCAATTAAAAAGGCCGGCAGCCCCTTGGGGTTGCCGGCCTTTTCGTTGCCGCCGTGTTGCGCGGCAGGCGTTTAGCCGATCGAGGCCAGGGCCTGGTTCAGCGTGGCGCTGGGGCGCATGGCCTGGCTGGCCAGGGCTTCGTTGGGCTGGTAGTAGCCGCCGATGTCGACGGGCTTGCCCTGGGCAGCCTTCAGTTCGGCCAGGATCTTGTCCTCGCCGTCGGCCAGCGCGCGGGCCGGGGCCGCGAACAGGGTGGCCAGTGCGCGGTCGTCGGTCTGCGCGGCCACGGCCTGGGCCCAGTACAGGGCCAGGTAGTAGTGGCTGCCGCGGTTGTCCAGGCCGCCGACCTTGCGTTCGGGCGACTTGTTCTCGTCCAGGAACTTGGCGGTGGCCAGGTCCAGGGTCTTGGCCAGCACTTGGGCGCGGGCATTGTCGTAGCTGCGGCCCAGGTGTTCCAGCGACGCGGCCAGGGCCATGAACTCGCCCAGCGAGTCCCAGCGCAGGAAGCCTTCTTCCACGAACTGCTGCACGTGCTTGGGCGCGGAGCCACCGGCGCCGGTTTCAAACAGGCCGCCGCCAGCGACCAGCGGCACGATCGACAGCATCTTGGCGCTGGTGCCCAGTTCCATGATGGGGAACAGGTCGGTCAGGTAGTCGCGCAGCACGTTGCCGGTCACCGAGATGGTGTCCAGGCCTTCGCGGATGCGCTTGAGCGAGAACTTGGTGGCCTCGACCGGGCTCAGAATGCGCAGATCCAGGCCGCTGGTGTCGTGGTCCTTCAGGTAGTGTTTGACCTTGGCGATGATCTGCGCGTCGTGGGCGCGGTTCTCGTCCAGCCAGAACACGGCGGGCGTCTTGGTGGCGCGGGCGCGGGCCACGGCCAGCTTGACCCAGTCCTGCACCGCGGCGTCCTTGGTCTGGCACATGCGCCAGAGGTCGCCGGCTTCGACGGCCTGCTCCAGCAGCACCTTGCCCGAGGCGTCGGTGACGCGCACGGTGCCGGCGGCGGGAATGACGAAGGTCTTGTTGTGCGAGCCGTATTCCTCGGCGGCCTGGGCCATCAGGCCGACGTTGGGCACGCTGCCCATCGTGACCGGGTTGAAGGCGCCGTTGCGCTTGCAGTCTTCGATCACGGCCTGGTAGACGCCGGCGTAGCTGCGGTCGGGGATCACGGCCTTGGTGTCTTGCAGATTGCCTTCGGCGTTCCACATCTTGCCCGAGTCGCGGATCATGGCGGGCATGGAGGCGTCGACGATGACGTCGCTGGGCACGTGCAGGTTGGTGATGCCGCGGTCGGAATTGACCATGGCCAGCTGCGGCAGGACCTTGTAGGCGGCGTCGATGTCGGCGCTGATCTCGGCCTGCTTGTCGGCGGGCAGGGATTGGATCTTGGCGTACAGGTCGCCGATGCCGTTGTTGGGATCGAAGCCGGCTTGCGCGAGCGCGTCGGCGTGCTTGGCCAGCACGTCCTTGTAGAACACGGACACAACGTGGCCGAAGATGACCGGGTCGGAGACCTTCATCATCGTGGCCTTCAGGTGCACCGAGAACAGCACGCCGTTGGCACGGGCATCGTCGATCTGCGCCTGCAGGAAGGACTTGAGCTTGGCGGTCGACAGCACGGCGGCGTCGATGATCTCGCCGGCCTTGACCGGGGTCTTTTCCTTCAGGACGGTCTTGGCGCCGTCGGCGGCGGTCAGTTCGATCTTGACGTCGCCGGCCTCGGCGATCAGGGCCGACTTTTCGGTGCCGTAGAAGTCGCCTTCGCTCATGTGGGCCACGTGCGACTTGGAATCAGCCGACCAGGCGCCCATCTTGTGCGGGTGCTTGCGGGCGTAGTTCTTGACCGACAGCGGGGCGCGGCGGTCGGAGTTGCCTTCGCGCAGGACCGGGTTCACGGCGCTGCCCTTGACCTTGTCGTAGCGCGCCTTGATGTCGCGTTCGGTGTCGTTGGCGGGGGCGTCCGGGTAGTCGGGCAGCTTGTAGCCCTGGTCCTGGAGTTCCTTGATGGCGGCTTTCAGCTGCGGCATGGACGCGCTGATGTTGGGCAGCTTGATGATGTTGGCTTCGGGCTGGACGGCCAGCGCGCCGAGTTCCGACAGGGCATCGCCCAGCTTCTGGCTGTCTTCTAGGTAGTCGGGGAAGACCGAGATGATGCGGCCGGCCAGCGAGATGTCGCGGGTCTCGACCGTGATGCCTGCGGGCTTGGCGAAAGCCTGGACGATGGGCAGCAGCGAACGGGTTGCAAGCGCCGGAGCTTCATCGGTGAGGGTATAGATAATCTTCGGAGTAAGAGACATGATCCTTGAATCTGTTCGGCAGGCGCTAGGCGCAAACCCGAACATGCTATGCGGCCGGAAGCCGGTAGATGTTGTCGGAGAGTGGGTTCGTTTGGGCACGCGTATGCCCAACATGGCTGACGCCTGCCCCTTTTTTGATCTGGGGAAGTGCGATCGCCACTAACCTTCCATTGTAATACCGCGCTAAGCCTGCTGCGCAGCAAAATCCCGCGGATTCGATCGGGATATGGCCATAATGGCGCCAAATTAAACGGGGACGCATTAAATCGGACGCGCCGCGTTTGACAAAGCGCCGCGCAAGGAGGAAGCTACGTCCCCATGAATTTCCGCGCCGTCCGCATTTCGCTGATTATTACCATCATTCCTGGAATGGTGGGTTAGCGCGCGACCGCAACAGTCACAGCCACCCGCCCCAAGAGGCGGGTTTTTTGTGGCCGCCTCTGCCGGGCAAGACACCGAAGCAGAGAGCCAGATGCACCACGCCCCGCAAGCCAGCCAGCAAACCGTCACGCCGACCGCATTCCAGGACGGCCGTGCCTCGCCGATGGAATACCTGAGGCAGATCCTGACCGCGCGGATCTATGACATTGCCCGCGAGACCGAGCTGGATCGCGCCCGCGGCCTGTCGGCGCGGCTGGGCAACCCGGTCTACTTCAAGCGCGAAGACAACCAGCCGGTCTTTTCCTTCAAGGTGCGCGGCGCCTACAACAAGATGCGCAACACGCCGCAGGCGGCGCTGGAGCGGGGCGTGATCACGGCGTCCGCCGGCAACCATGCGCAAGGCGTCGCGATCTCGGCCGCCAGGATGGGCGTGCGCGCCATCATCGTGGTGCCGCAGACGACCCCGCAGGTGAAGGTGGATGCGGTCAAGGCGCACGGCGGCCCGACGGTGACGGTGGTACAGGCGGGCGATTCCTATAGCGACGCCTTTGGCCATGCCCAGAAACTGGCCAGCGCGCAGGACCTGACCTTCATCCCGGCATTCGACGATCCCTATGTGATCGCCGGCCAGGGCACGGTGGGCATGGAGATCCTGCGCCAGCATGCCGGCCCCTTGCACGCCGTCTTCGTGCCGATCGGCGGCGGCGGGCTGGCGGCGGGGGTGGCGACTTACATCAAGGCGGTGGATCCTGGCGTCAAGGTCATCGGCGTGCAGACCGAGGATTCCTGCGCCATGTCCCTGTCCATGCAGGTGGGGGAGCGGGTCAATCTGCCCGAGGTGGGCCTGTTTTCGGACGGCACGGCGGTCAAGCTGGTGGGCGAGGAAACCTTCCGCCTGTGCCGGGAGTACCTGGACGAGATCATCCTGGTGGACACGGACGCGGTCTGCGCGGCGATCAAGGACGTATTCCTGGACACCCGCAGCGTGTTGGAACCGGCGGGCGCGCTGGCGGTGGCGGGGCTGAAAAAGTACGTGGAACGCGAAGGCGTGCAAGGCCAGCCCATGGTGGCAGTGACCTCGGGCGCCAATATGAACTTCGACCGCCTGCGCTTCGTCGCGGACCGGGCCGAAGTGGGCGAGGCGCGCGAGGCGGTCTTCGCCGTGACGGTGCCCGAGGAGCGCGGCAGCTTCCGCCGCTTCTGCAGCGTGATCGGCCAGCGCAGCGTGACGGAATTCAACTACCGCATCGCGGATGCGCACACTGCCCACATCTTTGTCAGCATGCAGATTTCCCGGCGCGGCGATGCGGCGGACATCATGGCGGCGTTGCAGCAGCAGGGTTTCTCCGTCGGTGATCTGAGCAACAACGAGGTGTCCAAGCAGCACATCCGCTACATGGTGGGCGGACGCTCGCCGCTGGCGGCCGGCGAGCGCCTGTTCCGCTTCGAGTTTCCGGAGCGTCCCGGCGCGCTGATGAAGTTCCTGTCCGAGATGGCGCCCAACTGGAACATCAGCCTGTTCCACTATCGCAACCAGGGTACGGAGTTCAGCTCGGCGCTGGTCGGCATCCAGGCGCCGCTGGCGGACAGCGCGGCGCTGGACGCGTTCCTGCGGCAACTGGGCTACGCCCATACCGAGGAAACCGGCAACGAGGCCTACCGCCAGTTCCTGATCTGAGCGCGCCTGGATTCAGCCCGGCGCGCAGCCGGGTTTGCGCGGCAAGGTCACGCCTGGTTGCAGGCGCAAGGTGGCGCGTCCTTGCGCCGGCTGTGTCAGCTGCAAGGTGCTGGCGCGCCAGGCCGGCACGTCGTCGAAGGCCACGTCGGGCGCAGCCGTGGACTTGGACTGCGCGTCCGGCCGGTCGAACTGGATGGCCGGCAGGCGCAGGCAGACGTCCTTGAAATCCAGCCGCGCAAGTTCGCGGCCGTCGCTCATGCGCACCGCGCGGAATGCCATCGGCGTGTCCACGAACTTGGTGATGGCGGGGACGATCTGCAAGTAGCCGTCGGCGTCCTTGACCCGTTTGGTAGGCTCGATCTCGACCGCGTCCCTGCCCGGAGGCAGGGCCAGATAGGCCACGCCATCGGCCACGTCCAGCAGCTTGCCCGGGCCCAGGTTCAAGGCGGCAAGCGGTGCGTGGCGGATCATCACGGTTTCGTTCCAGGACGTCTGGATGCGCGTCCAGCCCGGCAGGCGGGCGTCCTCGAAGCGGGTGGTGGATATGCGGTCGCGGTCCGGCTTGGCCGACAAGACCAGGCGCTGGATCCGCAGCGCGTTGTTGACCACGCGCAGTTGCGCCAGCACGGTATTGGCGCTGGAGCTGGTGAAGTAGGCCAGCACGGCGTCCGTTTCCAGCGCCTTGGCGGTGGATGCGCAGAAGAAGGCGCGGGCCTCGACGCTCTGGCCATCGGGATAGAGCAGGGCGCCGACGTCCTTGCCGCACAGCGGCTTGCCCTGGTACGTGATGGTGGTGGCGCGGGTGGTTTGCCGCTGCCCGGTGTTCCAGTCGCTGCGGCTGCCGGTGGCGGCTTCGACCACCAGGCCATGGTTGTCGTAGACCACTGCCGCGCCCGCGGGCGCGGCAAGCATGCTGAGCAGAAACGCGAGACTGCGTCGACGCGCCATCGGCGGGCTCCCTGGGGTGGCTGGAGGGGTCTATATATACCACCGCCAGGGTGCGGCCCTTACTGCGGGCCGAGCTTGCGGATCAGGGCGTCCAGCATGTCCAGTTCATCGGGCCGCAGGTCCGTCAGCGGCGCGCGCACCGGGCCGGCGTCGTGGCCGACCAATTTGGCGCCGGCCTTGACGATGCTGACCGCATAGCCGGGTACGCGGTTGCGGATGTCGAGGTAAGGCAGGAAGAAATCGTCCAGCAGGCGGTTGGTGGTGTCGTCGTCGCCGGCGGCGATGGCGCGGTAGAACGCCATGGCCGTCCTGGGCACGAAGTTGAACACCGCCGACGAATAGACCGGCACGCCCAGCGCGCGGTAGGCGGCGGCATAGACCTCGGCCGTGGGCAGGCCGCCCAGGTAGGAAAAGCGGTCGCCCAGCTTGCGGCGGATGCGCACCATGGCTTCGATGTCGCCCACGCCGTCCTTGAAGCCCACCAGGTTGGGACAGCGTTCGGCCAATTGCGCCAGGCTGTCGGCCGACAGGCGCGATTGCGCGCGGTTGTAGACGATGACGCCGATCTTGACGGACTTGCAGACCTGTTCGACGTGCGCGGCGATGCCTTGCTGCGAGGCCTCGGTCAGGTAATGGGGCAGCAGCAATATGCCCTTGGCGCCCAGGCGTTCGGCCTCCTGCGCATAGGCGATGGCCGTGCGGGTCGGGCCGCCGGCTCCGGCCAGGATGGGGACCTTGCCCGCGCAGGTCTGCACCGCGGTGCGGATGACGTCGGCGTACTCTTCAGCCGCCAGCGAGAAGAACTCTCCCGTACCGCCAGCGGCGAACAACGCGGTTGCGCCGTAGGGCGCCAGCCATTCCAGGCGTTGCGCGTAGGACCTGGCGTTGAAGTCGCCGTTCTGGTCGAAGTCGGTGACGGGGAAAGACAGCAAGCCTTCCGAAACGATCTGCTTGAGTTCCTGCGGGGTGGTCATGTCGCGTTGATCCGTGTGGGGCGCCATCGAGGGTAGGAGTCGGCCGGCTGCCTGGTGAAAAAGGTAAGTCATCGTACAACATCAAATATGTCGATTCAAGGTGGAATTTCCTATGGAATAGGTACTTTATAGGTGCATACCCGATGGCAATAGATTCTGCTTTTCAAAAATATTTTCTTAGTTGTACGATGACTAACGCAGAGTTGGACGCAGTTCGAAGGGGGCGTGTCGGGTCAGTTCGAAGAATTGGCGCGGACGCCGGCGCTCGCGGCCGCCCACCAGACCATCCAGAGGAGACTCCATGAACCCGAGCAAGAGACAGTTCCTGGGCGGCGCAGCGGCGCTTTGCCTGTCGCCGTGGCTCCCGGCCTGGGCCCAGTCCGGCGACTGGCCGACGCGCGCGGTGCGCATCATCGTGCCTTACCCGCCTGGCGGCTCATCCGACATCATTGCCCGCATCCTGGCGCCGCGCCTGGCCGATGCCCTGAAGCAGACCGTGGTGGTCGAGAACAAGCCCGGGGCCAACGGCAACCTGGGCGCCGGCCTGGTGGTGCAGGCCGCGCAGGAAGGCCATACCGTGCTGTTGTGCGACGTGGGGGCGCTGGCGATCAGCCCGTCCGTGTACACCAAGCTGTCCTTCGACCCGTCCAAGGACCTGCGCGCGGTCGGCATGCTGGCCTATTCGCCCCACGTGTTGGCGGTCCATCCCGACGTGCCCGCAAAGACGGTGCAGGAACTGGTGGCCTTGTCCAAGCAGCAGCGCCTGAACTTCGCCGTGACCGCCATCGGCAGCGCGCCGCACCTGGCCGCCGTGGCCGTGCAGCAGGCCACCGGCGCGAAATGGGAATACGTGCCGTACAAGGGCGGCTCGCAGGCGGTGACGGACACGATAGGCGGGCAGACCCAGGTCATCATGAACGGTCTGCTGGCCACGCTGCCCCACATCAAGGCCGGCAAGCTGCGGCCGATCGCGATCTCCAAGCGCGAACGCATGCAGTTGGTGCCCGACATTCCGACCATCTCCGAGCAGGGCGTGGCCGGTTTCGAGTCCGGCACTTGGCAAGGGGTGATGGCGCCCGTGACAACGACTGATCCTGTTGCCATCCGCTTGTCGGAACTGATGGCGCAGATCGTCAACCAACCGGACGTGAAGGCGCAACTGAACGAACAGGGCGCGGAAATCGTCACCCGCAATCCCGCCGAACTGGCGCAGTTCTTCAACAGCGAACGGGCGCGTTGGGCCTCGGTGGTGAAAAGCGCGGACATTCGGCTGGATTGAGGTCGGGGCCGCCTGGACAGGTTGCAAGGCGCGGGAGCACACTGGAACCGTCCCGCGCCCGCTCAGGCCCCGGTGCGACGCGGGGCCAGGCCGCGTGCGGTCGCGTCTCAGGGGCAGGGCATGCAGCCATGAAAATCCTTTGGGCAGCCGCGCTGCTGGCAGCCTTCTGGGGATCCGTCGCCGCGCAAGGCGGCGGCCCCTCCGTTCCCCAGCCCCCGCCTTCAGCCCGCGTCATCCCCGATGCCTGCGTCGGTACATCATGCCCCCGGCTCGTCAATCCGGGCGCCAGTCAGGAACCCTGCCTGGGCACTGGCTGCGCCACCGCCGGCCGGCCGCCCGGCCCGCCCGCGCCGCCCTCCAGCGGCCCCAGCCGCCAGCCGGGCTGGATGAGCCCGGCGCCATCCCGTTTGCCGCCGATGCCGGCGCAGCGCGGCGTGCCGGCAGGGCCGCTGACACCGGCGCCGCCGCTGCCGGTGCCTAGGTGAAGGGGGTCTTCGATAGGAGGCGGCAAAAAGACCGGAAAAAAAACCGGAAAAATTAAGCAGATAAATCCACCCGGACGGTGGATTTATTTTTTTGATATCAACAACGTAGGTCGAGTCGAGAGTCCGAAAGACAACCGGCAGGCAGGCTCCCGATCAGCAAGCTCATGGTAGTCCCGAACGCCCCCCCGCCATCCGCATATACGACCGATAAGGCTCCGCCTGAACCATCCCCTCCAGCAACTCCCGCAGGACGTCCTGCACGATCTTCACCGCCTGCGTCAGCGGCCGGTTGGATGCGGTGGCCAGCATCAGGCGCGTGGACAGGGCGGGATTGACGATCCTGCGGGCGACCAGCTGGCCGCTGTGCAACTCGCCCACCACCGCGGGCAGGGCCAGGACCGTGTGGGCCAGTCCGTTCAGCACGATTTCCTTCATCAGTTCCAGCGCGTCCATTTCGAACACGACGTTCAAGGGCGCGTCCGCCTGCGCTGCCGCCTGTTCCAGCGTGCGGCGCAGGCCGTGGCTGCGCGTGGGCAGCGCCAACGGCAGATCAGCCAGCTGCGAGAAGTCGATGGAGGACAAGGCCCGCGCGGCGGGCGACAGGTTCTGCGCCGGCGATACCAGCGCCAGGTCCAGCTCGGCCAGGGGATCGACCACCACGTGCTGCGAGCGCCGCGCGTCGTGCAGCACGGCGATGTCGACGCGGGCATTGGCCAGCCATTCGTGCACGTAGCCGCTGTAGCCGGTGATGACGTTGAGCTGGATGCGCGGATGGCGCTTCCAGATTTCCGCAACCAGAGGCATGCCGACCATATGGGACAGCGTAGGCGTCAGGCCCAGCGTGACCTGGCCCGAGGGCGATTTCTGCTCGTCGTGGAATTCGGTCACGACCCGCGCCATTTGCGCCAGCAAGGGGCGCAAGCTATCCAGCAGCTTCTCGCCCTCGGGCGTCAGGGACACGCCGCGGCCATTGCGGTAGAGCAGGGCGCAGCCGCATTCGTCTTCGAGCTTCCGGACCTGGCGGCCCAGCGCCGATTGCGCGATGCCGAGCACCGAGGCGGCCTTGGAGAAGCTGCCCGAGTCGGCGACGTGGATCAGGTTCTCGATCTTGCGTAGGTCCATCGCAATGTCTCGCCGCCTGCTTGCGGGCAGGCGCTCCTTGTGTGCGTTTCTTGTATATCTGATAGGCACAGTATGCCTACATGGCATCCCGCCAGCCATCCTAGAATTCCTGCGTATCCGCCCCACGCCTGAGCGCTTGCCCTTGGTTTCCGGCCATCCATGACACCTGTTTCCGAACTGAACACGTCTTCCCATGCCTTGCTCGACATCTTCGCCCGCAACGGCATCGACCGCGTTTTCCTCGTGCCCGGGGAAAGCTATCTGGGGGTGCTCGACGCCTTGCATGATTTCCCGGGCATCGACGTGGTGACCTGCCGGCATGAAGGCGGCGCGAGCTTCATGGCCTGCGCCGACGGCCGGTTGACGGGCCGGCCGGGCGTGGTCATGGTGTCTCGGGGGCCAGGGGCGGCGAACGCGGCCATCGGCGTGCATGCCGCGCAGCAGGATGGCGTGCCCATGATCCTGCTGATCGGACAGGTGCCGCGCAAGGACTTGCGCAAGGAGGCGTTCCAGGAGATCGACTATCAGCAGATGTTCGGTTCCATCGCCAAGTGGGTGCATGAGGTGGCGGCGCCGGAGGACCTGGTCTGGGCCGCCTTCAAGGCGCTGCGGGTGGCGATTGCCGGCACGCCCGGGCCGGTGGTGCTGGTGGTGCCGGAAGACGTGCAACAGGCGCTGGTGCCGCAACCGGATTGGGTGGCCGAGCCTGCCAGCCCGGTGCAGCCGGCGCCCGCCACACTGGCGCGGCTGCAGGCCTTGCTGGACGGCGCCCGCAAGCCGCTGATCATCGCCGGCGGCGCCTACAACTCGCCGGGCGGGCGCGATGCGCTGCGGCAGTTGGCGGAGCGGCACGGCATACCGGTGGCAGTATCGTTCCGCCAGCATGACTTGTTCCCCAACACGCATCCGCTGTACGCCGGCGACCTGGACCTGGCGACGCAGCCCGCTCAAGTGGAGGCGTTCGATTCCAGCGATCTGATCCTGGCCCTGGGCACGCGCCTGGGCGACATCACAACCCAGGGCTACACGTTTCCGGCCTATCCCAGGCCGTCGCAGACGCTGGTGCATTGCCATGCCGACGCGCATTTCGTGAACCAGCACTTTGCGGCGGACGTGGGCATCATCGCGGATCCGGTGGCCACGGCGCAGGCGCTGGCCGCGCTGCCGGCGGCGGACCGTGGCGGGCGCGAGGACTGGGCGGAATCCTTGCGCGCGATCCGCGAGCGCTCCGCCGCCTGGCCCGATCCAAAGGCCGACGATGGCGTGCCCTTCGTGTCGGTGGTGCGAGCGCTGGCCGAACAGGCGCCGCCGGACCTCATGGTTTGTCTGGACGCGGGCACCTTCGCGGCGCCGGTGTATCGCCATTTTCCCTTCGTCTACCCGCAACGGCTGATGGCCTCGCAATCGGGCGCCATGGGCTATGGCACGCCGGCCGCCATCGCCTCGCAGCTGCGTAACCCGCAAAGCAAGGTGGTATGCCTGGTCGGCGACGGCGGCTTCATGATGACGGGCAACGAGATGATGGCCGCGGCCGAGCGCGGACTGCCGGTGTTCTTCATCGTCTCCAACAACAATTGCTATGGCTCCATCCGCCTGCATCAGGCGCGCACCTATCCCGGGCGATACGCAGGCACCAATCTCGCCAGCCCCGATTTCACGATGATGGCGCGCGCCTTCGGCATACAGACAGAGCACGTCACCCGCGCGGACCAGGTGGCCGGCGCCATCGCCCGCGGGCTGGCCTCGCCCGTCCCGTACTTCCTGGAGGTCAAGACCAGCCTCGCCGCGATCCTGCCCGACGGCGCGGACAGCGGCGCAGGCATCGACCTGCTGGGGCGCGGCCAGCCGGCGGCTCATTCGCGGTAGCCGGGATCCTTCCTGTCCATCAGGCGCAGCATGGCCGGCCATTCCAGTTCGCCGAAGGGGCGGCGCGTGGTCGGTTGGTACAGGTGCCAGGTCTTTTCGATCACTTCCGGAGGCGGCAGGCAAAGTTCGCGGTTGGCGGCCAGGGCGTCGACCTGCGCCTTGCACGCCATCTCCAGCCAGTACAGCGTGTTGAACGCTTGCGCGATGCTGGGGCCTGCCGCCAGCAGGCCGTGGTTGCGCAGGATCATCGCCTCGCTCTGGCCCAGGTCCGCCACCAGCCGCGCGCGCTCGTCCAGGTCGATGGCTACGCTTTCGTAGTCGTGGTACGGGATCTTGGCGAAGCGCATGGCGGTCTGGGTCAGCGGCAGCAAGCCGCATTGCAGCGCCGACACCGCCATGCCGGCCCGCGTGTGCGTGTGGATGACGCAGTGCACGTCGTGGCGGGCGCCGTGCACCGCACTGTGGATGACGTAGCCGGCGGCGTTGATGCCGTATTCTCCCGGGTTGCTCAGCACATTCCCGTCCAGGTCGATCTTGACCAGGCTGGACGCGGTGATTTCGTCATACATCATGCCGTAGGGGTTGATCAGCAGATGGCCCTTGGGTCCGGGTATGCGCGCGGTGATGTGGTTGTAGATGAGATCGCTCATGCCAAAGTGGGACACCAGCCGGTAGCAGGCGGCCAGTTGGATGCGGGTGTCGCGTTCGGCGGGGCTCATGGGGCTATGCATGGTTCGGGTCTCCGGTTCAGTCGCTGGCTTTGACGTTGAAATCGCGCACCACCTTGCCCCACGACTCGTACTCGGACTTCATCAGTGCGCCGAATTCCGCCGGCGTGGCGGTGGTGCGGACCTGGGCGCCCAGGTCCGCCAGCTTGTCGCGCACGGCGGGGTCCGCCAGCACGGCATTGACCTCGGCAGCTAGCTTTTGCTGGATCTCGGGGGGGATGCCGGCGGGCGCGATCAGGCCCAGCCAGGCGCCCATGTCGAAGCCGGGGTAGCCCTGTTCGGCGACGGTGGGCACGTCGGGCAGACTGGCGACCCGCTGCGGCGTGCTGACGGCGATCGCTTTCAGGCGGCCGGCCTTCACCAGGGCCAGCGAGGACACCATGGTGTCGAAGGTGGCATAGGTCCGTCCGCCGACGATGTCCGTCTGCGCCTGGCTGCTGCCCTTGTAAGGCACGTGGATCATGCTGGCGCCAGCCTTGGCCAGCAGCACCGAGGTCACCAGATGGCTGGTGGTGCCCACGCCGGTGGTGGCGTAGGTGTACTGGTTCGGCTTGGTCTTCACGGCGGCGAGGAAGTCCTTCAGATTGTTGGCCGGGTTGTCCGGGCTGACCACGAACAGGTAGGGCAACCAGGTCAGCAGGCCGATCGGCGCGAAGTCCTTGCGCGCGTCGTAGTTCAGGTTGGGATAGACGTGCGGGTTGATGGCTTGCGGCGCGGACGCGCCTATCATCAAGGTATAGCCGTCGGGCTTCGCCCGCGCACCCAGTCCGGCGGCGATGGAGCCGCCCGCGCCCGGCTTGTTTTCGACGATGAACTGCTGCCCCAGGCGCTGCGCCAGGCGGTCGCCGACCATGCGGGCGACGGTGT
Source organism: Achromobacter sp. D7-1 (assembly GCF_059760445.1). Classification (NCBI taxonomy): domain Bacteria; kingdom Pseudomonadati; phylum Pseudomonadota; class Betaproteobacteria; order Burkholderiales; family Alcaligenaceae; genus Achromobacter; species Achromobacter sp. D7-1. The sequence continues at coordinate 66,211 of NZ_JCBAMT010000018.1, forward strand.
CGGTGGCCGTGCCGGGCGGGAATCCGACCAGGATGGTGACGGGTTTGGAGGGATAGGGGGCTTGCGCCCAAGCCGGCCCGGCCGCGGCCCAGGCCGTGGCGGCCAGCATGGCGGCCAGCGCGGCTCGCCTTGTCGCATTGCGCATCGTCGTCTCCAGTCATTGTTCTGATGGCGGGAGAGCGCCTGCGCCTGCCCGCAACGGAACCGCGGTGGGCAGCCCGTCGCCGTTCAAGGTCGCACAAGGACCCACCGCCTTCAATGACTCCAGCGGCCAAGCAGATAACGCGAAATGGCATGGATGGCGGACGCCGCGCAGGCGTCCGCCGGGGGATCAAACCGTCAGGCTGATCCAGGTCGTCTTCAGATCGCTGTACTTGTCCAGCGCATGCAGCGACTTGTCGCGGCCGAAGCCGGATTGCTTGACGCCGCCGAACGGCACGGTAATGTCGCCGTCGGCGTAGCAGTTGACCCACACCAGGCCCGCGCGCAGGCGGCGCGAGAGACGGTGGGCGCGCGACAGGTTGGCGGTCCAGAGGCCAGCGCCCAGGCCGTAGATCGAATCGTTGGCCAGGCGCAGCGCGTCGTCCTCGGTGGCGAAGCGCTGCGCGGCCAGCACCGGGCCGAAGATCTCCTCGCGCACCAGGCTGCTGTCCTGGCTGGCGCAATCGAAAATCGTCGGTTCGATGTAGTAGCCGCCAGTGGCGCCAAGGGCCTGGCGGCCGCCCATGCGCAGCTGCGCGCCTTCGGCGGAGCCTGCCTCGATGCGGGCCAGCACGCCGCGCATCTGGCGTTCATCGACCATGGCGCCCATGGCGGTGGCGGGGTCCAGCGGATCGCCGGGCTGCAGCGTGGCGGCGTAGTCCGCGACCTTGGCCATGAAGGCGTCGTAGATGCCGTCCTGCACGTACAGGCGCGAGCCGGCGATGCAGACTTCGCCCTGGTTGGAGAAGATGGCCAGCGCCGCGGCCTGGGCGGCGCGGTCCAGGTCGGGGCAGTCCTCGAACACGATGTGCGGCGACTTGCCGCCGCATTCCAGCCAGACGCGCTTCAGGTTCGATTGGCCCGAATACTCCATGAAGCGCTTGCCGGTGGCGGTGGAGCCGGTGAAGGCGATGCAGTCCACGTCGGGATGCAGGCCCAGCGCCTGGCCGGCCTGCGCGCCCAGGCCGGGCACCACGCTGAAGACCCCGGCGGGGATGCCGGCTTCTTCGGCCAGCGCCGCCAGCCGGATGGCCGATAGCGAGGCCTGTTCGGCCGGCTTGAGGATGACGCTGTTGCCGGCCGCCAGTGCGGGCGCGACTTTCCAGGCGGCCATCATCAAGGGGTAGTTCCAAGGCACCACCGCCGCCACCACGCCCAGGGCTTCGCGCGTGATGGTCGCCAGCGCGTCCGGGCCGGTGGGGGCGATCTCGTCGTAGATCTTGTCGATGGCTTCGGCGTACCAGGCGTAGCAGCGCGCGGTCTCCGGCACGTCGAAGGCCAGCGCGTCCCGGATCGGCTTGCCCATGTCCAGGGTTTCCAGCAGCGCCAGTTCCTCGCGGTGCGCGTCGATCAGGGCGGCCAGGCGCAGCAGATGCTGCTTGCGCTGGCGCGGCGCCAGGCCGCTCCAGACGCCGGCCTCGAAGGCGCGGCGGGCGGCCTGCACGGCGCGGTCCACGTCGGCCGCGCCGCAAGACGCGACGTCGGCCAGCTTGCGCCCGTCTATCGGGCTGGTGGCGGGGAAGGTGGCGCCATCGGCCGCGCCGCAGTAGGCGCCATCGATGTAGGCCTGACCGTTGAAGGCAAGCGCGGCGGCGCGGGCGCGCCAGTAGGCGGCGTCCTGGCTCATGACCTGGCCTCCTGGGCGTTGGCGCGCGCCACCATGGCGTCCAGCAGCACGTTGCAGCCGGCTTCCAGGTCGGCGGGTTTAGCGTCCTCGATCTCGTTATGGCTGACGCCGTCCTTGCAAGGCACGAAGATCATGGCGGTGGGCGTGACGGCGGCCATGTAGACCGCGTCGTGGCCGGCGCCGGTGACGATGTCCATGGCGGCCAGGCCGCGGCGGGCGGCGCCGTCGCGCACCTTGCCCACCAGGTCCAGGTCGAACGGCGTGGGCGGGAAATACTGCACATGCTTCACGTCCACGGCCACGTTGTGGCGCTGCGCGATCTCCGCGCAGATCTCGTGCCAGCGCTGGTCCATGCGGGTGAGCGTGGCTTCGTCCTCGTGGCGCAGGTCCACCGTGAAGCGCACCTGGCCCGGGATGACGTTGCGCGAACCGGGGTGCGCATGGATCTCGCCCACGGTGCCGCGGCCATGCGGCTGATTGCCGTTGGCGATCTCCACGACCGCCTGCAGCAGGTAGCTGGCGGCATAAAGCGCGTCGCGCCGGATCGGCATCGGGGTGGGGCCGGCATGCATTTCCATGCCGGTGACGGTCACGTCGTACCAGCGCAGGCCGAGCGATCCGGTCACCACGCCGACCACTTTTTCCTCGTGCTCCAGGATCGGGCCCTGCTCGATGTGGGCCTCGAAGTAGGCCCCCACCGGGCGGCCGCCCACGGGGTCCGTCCCGGCGTAGCCGATAGCGGCCAACTCGTCGGCCACCGACTTGCCGTCGCGGTCGGTGGCGGACAGCGCCACTTCCAGCGGGAACTTGCCGGCGAACACGCCCGAACCCATCATCACGGGCACGAAGCGCGAGCCTTCCTCGTTGGTCCAGATAGCCACTTCCAGCGGCGCTTCCGTAACCACGCCGTGGTCGTTCAGGCTGCGCATGACTTCCAGGCCCGCCAGCACGCCGTAGCAGCCATCGAACTTGCCGCCGGTGGGCTGGGTGTCGATGTGGCTGCCCGTCATGACCGGCGGCAGATCGTTGTTGCGGCCGGCGCGGCGGGCGAAGATGTTGCCCACCTGGTCCACGCGCAGCGTCAGGCCGGCATCGCGCATCCAGCCGGTGACCAGGTCGCGGCCCTGGCCGTCCAGCGCGGTCAGCGCCAGGCGGCAGTTGCCGCCCTTGGCCGTGGCGCCGATCCGCGCCAGGTCCATCAGCGACTGCCACAGCCGCTGTCCGTTGATCGAGATAGTCGTCGTCATATTGGAATCCCTCTGTGTCAGTGGCTGGCGGCGGCATTGCGGGCCAGCGCGGCCTCGCGGATGCCCATCAGGGTTTCGCCCGGCGAAATGCCGTTGGCGTCGTAGCGGATTTCCAGCAGGGCCGGCAGGTTCTCGCGTTCGGCAAAGGCCAGCGCGCGCTCGAAGGCGGGGCCGAAGCTGGCGGTGTCTTCCACGGCCTCGCCATAGCCGCCGTAGCCGCGGATGATCTGGGTGAAGTCCGGATTTTCGAAGGACAGGGCGATGGTGCGGGCCGGGAACTCGCGTTCCTGGTGCGCGCGGATGGTGCCCCAGATGCCGTTGTTGAATACCAGCACCACCACGCCCAGCCGGTACTGCAGCGCGACGCCCAGTTCCTGCATGTTCATCTGGAAGCAGCCGTCGCCGGCGTAGCACACCACCGTGCGCTTGCGGTCTTCCAGCTTGGCCGAGATAGCCGCCGGCAGGCCGTAGCCCATGGAGCCCACGGTGGGCGTGAGGCTGGTGCCCGGCCCGGCATAGCGGCGGTAGCGATGCGGATACAGCGCATAGTTGCCCGCACCCACGGTGATGCAGGCGTCGGCCGGCACATGCGCGTCGACGTAGGCGGCGGCCTGGTCCAGGCTCATCGGGCCGGGCGAGGCCAGCGGTTCCAGGCTGTCGACCAGTTCCTGGTGCGCCGCGCGCACGGCGGCGCTGCGTGCCGTCTTGTGGCCGGGGACCAGTCCGGCCACGCTGGCGGCAAAGCTGGCCACATCGGCCACGATGGCCTGGGTCGGCGAGAACACGCGGCCCAGCTCGGCGGCGTCGGGGTACACGTGGATCAGCTGCTGGCGCGGCAGCGGGCTTTCGATGACGGTATAGCCTTCGGTAGTGGCCTCGCCCATGCGCGTGCCCACGGCCAGCACCAGGTCGGCGTCGCGCAGGCGCTGACGCAGTTCCGGCGTCATGGCCCAGCCGACGTGGCCGGCGGCGTTGGGGTGGCGCTGGTCGAAGCACTCCAGGCGGCGCCAGGCGGTGCCCACCGGCAGCTCGAAGCGCTCGGCAAAGCCGGCGATCTGGTCGATGGCGGTCTGGTGCCAGCCGTTGCCGCCCAGCAGCAGGAAGGGCCGTTGGGCGGCATCCAGCAATTGCGTCATGCGGTCCAGGTCGGCGGCGCCAGGGTGGCTGTGCACGCGCGGGTAGCGCGGCAGGTCGGCCACGCGGGCGCGGCCCCACAGCGTGTCTTCGGGCAAGGCCAGCACCACGGGCCCCGGCCGGCCGCTGGTGGCGACGGCGAAGGCACGCGAGATGTACTCGGGAATGCGGTCGGTGCGGTCGATCTGCGCCACCCACTTGGCCATCTGGCCGAACATGCGGCGGTAGTCGATCTCCTGGAACGCTTCGCGCTCCATGAAATCATTGCCGACCTGGCCCACGAACAGGATCATCGGGGTGGAATCCTGGAAGGCGGTATGCACGCCGATGCTGGCGTTGGTGGCGCCCGGGCCGCGCGTGACGAAGCAGATGCCGGGCTCGCCGGTCAGCTTGCCATAGGCCTCGGCCATGTAGGCCGCGCCGCTTTCCTGGCGGCAGACGATGGCTTCGATGGCATCGGTGTGGTCGTTCAGCGCGTCGATGCAGGGCAGATAGCTTTCGCCGGGGATCATGAACACGCGGCGCGCGCCATGGATGCGCAGCTGCTGCATCAGGATCTGACCGCCATTGCGTTCGGGAATTGCGGCTGACGTCATGCGGAGTCTCCTTGTTGCGGGACGGCCTGCGCGCGGCGCTCGGCGGCCCATCGTTCGAATTGGTGATGGCGCGCCAACAGGCGGCGCGCGGTGTTGTAGACAGGCGGATCGATGCGCTCGGCATCATGGCGGCCGGCGCGCTGGGCTTCGTAGCGGACGACGCAATCTTGCGCTGCCGCGACTTCATCCGGGGCGGGCGTGAACACGGCGTGGATCAGCTTGACCTGGTCGGCCACCGTCGCGCACTTGGACTTCAGCCCCAGGCGGCGGGCCCAGCGCACATCGGCTTCCAGCGCCGGCATGTCGCGGTAGTTGAACGGGCAGTCGATCGGCAGGCAGCCGGCGGCGGTGCAATCCAGCAGGAAGCGGGCGCGCACGTGGTGCAGTTCGATGCCGTCCTTGCCGCGCTCGGCGCCCAGGCTGGCGCTCAGGTCCTCGGCCGCCAGCAGGCAGGCGGACACGCGCGGGCTGGCGGTCAGGATGTCATAGGCGCGGTGCACGCCCAGCGCCGACTCCAGCGTGGGCACGATCTCGGTGCTGCCGGCGGGCAGGCCGAGTTCGGCTTCCAGCGCGGTGATTGCCTGGTCCAGGGCGGCGATCTGCGCCGCGCTTTCGGCGTGCGGCAGGAACACCGCGTCCGGCGCGCCCGGCATCACGCCGCGCAGGTCCGCCAGGCCGTCGTCTTCAAGCTTGTTGATGCGCACCGCGGCCACCACGCCCAGGGCGCGGCAGCGGCCGAACAGCTCTGCAATCAATGGGCGCGCGGCTGGCCGATCCGCCGGGGCGGTGAACTCTTCCAGATCCGCGACCAGGGCATCGGCCCCGCTGGCCAGGCCGTCGGCCTGGGCGTTGGCGTCCAGGCCGGGCACGAACATCCAGCTGCGGCGCAGGAACGGGGGACGGCGGGAGGGAGTGATAGGGGTCATTGCACGTGCCTCGGCAGGAACAGCACCAGTTCGGGTACGAAAGTCAGCAGCAGCATGACCGCGGTCATGGCCAGCATCATCCAGGACAGGGGGCGCAGGGTCTGCATCATGTTGATGCCGCCGATCTTGCAAGCAGCCATCAGGTCGACCCCGACCGGCGGCGTGTTGGCGCCGATGGCCATGTTGATCGACAGCAGGATGCCGAAGTGCACCGGATCGATGTTGTAGTGCGCCAATACCGGCATCACGACCGGAGCCACGATGATGATGACCGGGATCGCTTCCATGAAGGTGCCCAGCAGCAGCAGCACCACGGTCAGCACCAGCAGCACGGCGGTCTTGCTGTCGGTCCATTCGACCAGCAGCGTGGACAGCGCCTGCGGCACCTGCTCGGCCACCAGCACCCAGGCGAACAGCCCCGACGCGCCGATGATGAGCAGGATGGACGCGCTGCTCTCGCCCGTGGATTTCAGGTTGTCCCACAGCGACTTCAGGCTCAGCGTGCGGTACCAGAAAAAGCCGATCAGCAAGGCGTAGATGATGGCGCTGGAGGCGGCCTCGGTGGCGGTGAAGATGCCGAAGCGGATGCCGCCGATGATCAGCACCGGCACCATCAGGGCAGGCAACGCGTCGATCGCCGCGGCGCGCAGCTCGGGCCAGCTGAAGGGCTGGCCGCCGGCCCAGTTGTGTTTGCGCGATTGCCAGATGGCCACGCCGATCAGCGACAGCCCCAGCAGAATGCCCGGAATGATGCCGGCCACGAACAGCTTGCCCACCGAGGTGTCGGTGATGGTGCCGTAGACGATCAGCACGATGCTGGGCGGGATGATGGTGGAGGTGGCGCCGGCGCTGCCGACCAGGGCGCAGGAAAAGCCCTTGTCGTAGCCGCTGCGGGCCATGGCGGGCAGCAGCAGGCTGCCGATGGCGACCACGTCGGCCACGCCCGAGCCGGACAGCGCGCCGAACATCAGGCAGGCCAGCACGGCCACCACGGCCAGGCCGCCCTTGATGTCGCCGACGATGGCGGCGCACAGGCGCACGATGCGCTGGGTCAGGCCGGCGCCGTTCATCAACTGCGCGGCCAGGATGAAGAGCGGAATCGCCAGCAGCGTGAAACTGTCCAGTCCCACCACATATTGCTGCGCCGCCACCATCATGGGGGCGGAATCGTAGACCGCCAGGTAGGCCAGGCAGGACAGCACCAGGCCGAAAGCGATGGGCATGTCGATCAGCACCGTGACCGCGAACACGCCCATCAGGAAGAGAGCACCCGTAGACATCTTGTTAATCCTTTGCAGCGGCGGGAGCGGCGGAGAACAGCTGGGCCAGATGCACCACGATGGTGATGGCGCAGGCGAAGGGCAGCGCCAGATACACCACGCCGGCCGACACATCCAGCGCCGGCAGGGTCTGGTCCATGGTCAGTTCGGCCAGCTGCCAGCCGGCGTAGCCCAGGGCCGCCAGGCCGACGATGATGAGCGCCTGGTTGATGCGTTCAAAGACATTCAGGATGCGGGGATTGCGCACCACGAAGGGCAGCAGCCCCGCCATCAGGTGCGAGCGCTCAAAGCTGCAGACGACACCGCCGATGAAGGCGGACCACACCAGCACCAGGCGCGGCAATTCCTCGGCCCAGTGCGGCGTGGTGTGGGTGACGAAGCGGGCGAACACCACGTAGGAAATCAGGATCGCCAGCAAGGCCACCGCCAGGGCGGCGAAGGCCTTGCTGATGCCCGACAGGATCGCGGACAGTCGGTTGAGCATTACTTGGCCTCGCGGTACTTCTGCACCAGGGCCATCAGCTCGGGGCCGTAGGTGACCGAGTAGGTCTTCCACACCGGCGCGACCGCGGCGGCGAAGGCGGGCTTGTCGACCTCATTGACCTGCATGCCTTTTTCCTTCAACTGGGCGATGAACTGCTGGTCGCCATCCGTGATCATCTGGCGCTGGGCGTCGCGCCACTTGTCGGCGGCTGCCTGCACGATCTTCTTGTCGTCAGCCGAGATGCGGTTCCAGACCGGCTTGGAGATGATCAGATTGGCGGGACCCCAGACGTGGCCGGTCAGCGACAGGTACTTCTGCACTTCGAAGAAAGACGAGGTGTAGATGATGGACAGCGGGTTCTCCTGGGCGTCGAACACCTTCTGCTGCAGCGCCGAGTACAGTTCGCCGAAGGCCAGCGGCGCGGGGTTGGCGCCCAGCGCGGTAAAGGTGTCCAGGCGCATCTTGTCGGGCGTGACGCGGGTCTTCAGGCCTGCCAGGTCGGCAGGCTTGGCGACCGCGCCGCGGTTGTTGGTGACGTGGCGGAAGCCGTTTTCCCACCAGGAAATGATGGTCAGGTTCTTCTTGTCCGCCAGCTTGGCCAGCGCCTCGCCCAACTCGCCGTCGAACGCCTTGTAGGCCTGCTGTGAGGTGGACCAGGTATAGGGCAGCTCCACCACGCCGAACTTGGGCTCGATGGGCTGCAGCGAACCCGAGCCGATGATGGCCGCGCCCTGGCTGCCGATCTGCAGGCCTTCGAGCATGGTCTTTTCATTGCCGAGCTGGCCGCTGGGGAACAGCACGAAATTGACGCGGCCGGCGGTCTTTTCCTTGACCTCGGCGGCGAAGCCTTCGGCGGCCTTGTTCCAGCTGTGGCTGGGCGCCAGCACATGGCCGAGCTTGATGTCCAGGGCATGGGCCGACAGCGGCGCCAGGCCGGCGAGGGCGAGCAGGGCGGCGGCCAGCAAGGTTTGTTTCTTTTGAGGAGCGATGGTCATGGCGGAACTCCGGGAGCAGGGGGAAATGGGTAGGGTCAGTAGGATTGCGCGCGCATCGATGCGGGCCGGCCAGGCAGGGCGATGCGGGTGCCGGTGTCGCTCAGGCCGTGGTCGCCCACGGCGAGGACCTGCATTTCGGCATCCAGGAAATTGCCGACGTACAGATAACGGCTGTCGGGACTGAAGGCCACGCCCTCGGGCAGCGCACCGACCTCGATGGCGCCGGCGCGGGTCACGGACTGGCCGTCGATACGCAGCAATACGATCTGCCCGCGCGGATGGTGGAACCAGGCGCTGGACGGGTTGTTCGAACCTTGCACGATGGCGACCGCCGCGTAGCGGCCGTCGGGACTGATGGCGATTCCTTCCGGGCCGTCTTCGACCATGACGCGGTCGATCACGCGCGGCGGATCGGCGCGCAGATCCACCACGCTGACCGAGTCCGCGTGGCCGTCCGACGCGGTCGGGCTGCCCATGTCCACCACCAGCGCCAGCGCGCCGTCTGGCGACACCACCAGGTTGAACGGCACCAGGCCGGTGGTCAGGTCCTCGGCGGGATCATGGGTCACGATGGGGTTTGCACCGCTCTCGTCTATGCGCAGCAGGCCCAGGCGATGGCTGTCGGTCTTGACCACGAAGGCGCGGCGGCCGTCGGCGGCAAAAGACACCGCCACCACTGGGGTGCCCATGTCCACTTCGCCGCAGACTTCGGCGCGCTTGCCGGCGATGCGCAGCACCGACACGGAGCGGCCGGCCTTGTTGGCCACCAGCGCCAGCGTGCCGGCGCGGTTGATGGCCAGGCCCGAAGGCTGCAGCCCGACCTCCAGCCGCTGCACGATGGCCGGCGGATTGGCTTCCAGGTCGATCACGTACAGTCCGCGGCCAGGCTCGGGCTGCCAGCCGGCGCCATCGGCGCGTGCGCGCCAGTCCATGGAATCCGCGATCAGGCCCAGGCGTTGGTCCGGCGTGACGGCCAGGTTGACCGGCGGGCCGAACAGCGAGTTGGGCAGGGAAAGGGTGGCGACCAGTTCAGGAGCGGCGGGATTCGCGCCGGCGTCGTAGACGCACAGGCTGTCATTGCCCGGCGCCAGGAAACGGATCTGGCCGTCGTCCCAGGTGACCTTCTGGTCGTTGCCGACCAGCAGCAGGTGGCGTGCGTTCTGAGGGCTCATGCCGCCAGCTCCTGCGCCTGCGGCACCGACAGGGTGGCGCCGATGAGCTGCCGCGTGTACGGATGGACCGGCTCGAAGTAGACCTGGCTGGCGGAGCCGCGCTCGACCACGCGGCCGCCTTGCAGCACCACGATCTCATCGGCGATGTGCTGCACCACGGCCAGGTTGTGGCTGATGAACAGATAGCCCAGGCCGCGCTCGCGCTGCAATTCCATCAGCAGGTTCAGGATCTGCGCCTGCACCGACACGTCCAGCGCGGAAGTGGGCTCGTCGCAGATCAGCAGCTGCGGCTCCAGCATCAGCGCACGCGCGATGGCCACGCGCTGGCGCTGGCCGCCCGATAGTTCGCGCGGATAGCGCGCGGCGAAGGCCGGCACCAGGCCCACGGCGTCCATCATCCGGCGCACCGCGGCGGCTTGGGAGGCCGCATTGCCGATGCCATGCGTGCGCAGCGGCGCGGTCAGGATTTCGTTGATGGTGCGGCGCGGGTTGAGCGAGGAGTACGGATCCTGGAACACCATCTGGATGCGGCGGGCGCGGGCGCGCGCCGGCATCGCGGCCAGTGGTTTGCCGTCCAGCAGCGCCTGGCCCTGCGTCGGCGCCAGCAGGCCCAGCATCAGCTTGGCGATGGTGGACTTGCCGCTGCCGGATTCGCCCACCAGGCCGATGGTCTGGCCGGCGGGCACGTGCAGGTCGATGTCATGCAGGATGCGTGGGGCGGGACGACGCGAGAACAGGCTGGCGCGGCCGTACTGGAAGCACAGCGCGTTCAGGCTGATGCTGGCGGATGTGGCGGTCGGGCGGCTCATGCCGTGGCTCCTAGGCGCATTGCGCCGGGTTTGATGCACAGGCAGCGGTGTGCGCCCTGCACGCGCGCCGGGAAGGGCTGGGCGCAGCGGGCTTCGGCCACCGGACAGCGCTCGCGGAAGGCGCAGCCGCGAATAGCGGCGTCCAGCGAGGGCACGGCGCCGGCGATGGTGGGCAGGTCGGCGCGCGGCGCGGTGCGGCCGGGCTGGGGGATGCAGTTCAGCAGCATCGCGGTATAGGGATGGCTGGGTTGCTCCAGCACTTCGCGCACGCTGCCGCCTTCGACGATGTCGCCCGCGTACATGACGATGACGTGGTCGGCGATGCGCGCCACCAGGCCCATGTCGTGGGAAATGAACACCATGCCCAGGCCGAACTCGGCCTGGATGTCGCGCAGCAGGTCCAGCAGCTCGGCCTGCACGGTCACGTCCAGCGCGGTGGTGGGCTCGTCGGCGATCAGCAGTTCGGGGCCGCACATCAGGGCCATCGCGATCATCACGCGCTGGCGCAAGCCGCCCGACAACTCGAAGGGATACTGCCGCATGCGGTCGCGGGGATTGGCGATGCCGACGCGGCGCAGCAGGTATTCGGCGCGCTCCTCGGCCTCGCGGCGGCTGACGCGCTTGTGCCGGCGCAGCACGTCCACCAGCTGGGTGCCGATGGGGAACACCGGGTTCAGTGAAGTCATCGGATCCTGGAAGATCATGGCGATGCGCGCGCCGCGCAGCTGCGCCAGCTCGGAGGGCGTGAGCGCGGCCAGGTCCTGGCCGGCGAACTCCAGCTTGGCCACGCGGCGGCGCGCGGCTGCCGGCAGCAGGTCCAGCAGGGCGAGCGCGGTCAGCGACTTGCCGCAGCCCGATTCGCCGACGATGCACAGGGTCTTGCCGCGTTCCAGGCTGAAGTCCACCGCCCGCACCACGTGCTTGGTGTGCGTGGGTGTGTGGATGTCGATGTGCAGGTTTTCGACCCGCAGCAGGGGTTGGCTGTTTGCGGTCATGGGATCAGCCCTTCTTCATTTGCACGGCGCGCAGCGCTTCGCCGGCGCGGTTCACGCACAGCACCAGCACGAACAGGACCACGCTGGGAATCACCACCAGCGAGGGCTGGAACAGCATGTTTTCCTTGCCCTCGGCGATCATCAGGCCCAGCGACGGCATCGGCGCCGGCACGCCCAGGCCCAGGAACGACAACGACGCCTCCAGCGTGATCGCCATGGCCGCGTCCACGGTGCCGATGATGAGCAGGTTGCCCACCAGATTGGGCAGGATGTCGCGCCAGATGATTTGCAGGTGGGTGCAGCCCTGCAAGCGCGAGGCCGTGACGAACTCGGCGTTGCGCAGGCCGGCCGCCATGGTCCGGGCCACCAGCGCATAGCGTTCCCACAGCAGCAGGCCCAGCACCAGCACCACCACGGTGAGCGAGGCGCCCACCACCGAGACCACCGCCAGCGCCACCAGGATGATGGGCAGGGCCAGGCGCGCGGTGATCAGGAAGGACACGGCGCGATCCACCGCGCCGCCGAAGTAGCCCGCCGCCACGCCCAGCGTGGTGCCTATCAGTCCACCCATCAACGCGACCGACAGGCCGATCAGCGCCGACACGCGCACGCCGTACAGCGCCCGCGCTAGCACGTCGCGGCCCAGCTGGTCCGTGCCGAGGATGTGATTCCAGCTGCCGTCCTCGCTCCAGACGGGCTCCTGCAGACGGGCCAGCAGGTCTTGCGTGTAGGGATCATGCGGGACCAGGTAGGGACCCAGGAGGCCGGCCAGCACCAGCAGCGCCAGCATGGCCAGGCCGAAGTTGCGGCCATAGCGGGCCGCGCGTTCGCCGCGCGAGCGGACGGGAAGAGAGGAGGCGATGACGCTGCTCATGATGAAACTCGCACGCGGGGGTCGAGCCAACCGTTGACCAGATCGGCGACCAGGGTGAGGACGATGTAGATCAAGGCGAAGATCAGGATCAGCGCCTGCATCGTGGGAAAGTCGCCGCGCAGGATCGAGGTCCAGGCCAGCAGGCCCGCGCCATTGATGGCGAACACGGTCTCGATGACGACGGAGCCGGCCAGCAGCGTGCCCATCTGGGCCGCGGCCAGCGACACCAGCGGCCGCAAGGCGTTGCGCAGCGCGTACTTGAGCACCACGCTGGCGCCGCCCAGGCCCATGGCGCGCGCAGTGCGGATGTAGTCGGTGGCCAGCACGGTTTCCATTTCGGACTTCATCAGGCGCAGCATCGCCGGCATAGCGAACAGGCCCAGCGCCGTGACCGGCATGACGTAGTGCTTCCAGCTGTCGAAGCCCGAGGCCGGCAGCCATTGGTTGCGCACGCTGAAGACGATGATGAGCAGGAAGGCCAGGCAGAACGGCGGCATGGCCTGGGCGCAGGCCGACAGCAGCATGGTGCCGCGGTCGATCAGCGAGCCGCGGCGCAATCCTGCCAGCACGCCCAGCGGTATCGCCAGCAGCAGCGCAAACAGCATCGCGGCCAGGCCCAGCTTGGCGGTGGCGGGGAAATGCTGGGTCAGCAGTTCGGCCACGGGGCGGCTGAAGTACAGGCTGTCGCCGAAATCGCCGCGGGCGACGCCGGCCAGCCAGCGGCCGTACTGCACCAGGATCGGGTCGTTGAAGCCGTGCAGCTGCGCCAGGCGGGCCGCGTCGGCGGCGCTGCCTTCGCCAGCCAGGCGCGCCGCCGGATTGCCGGAAGCGAACACCAGCGAGAAGCTGATCAGCGAGACGAACACCACCAGCAGCGCGGACACCACCAGGCGACGGAACAGGAATGCAATCATGGGGCTACCTATGACGGTGTGCGCCGGAGGACCGCCGTTCCCGCCCGCTTGGGCCAGGGAACGGGGCCATGCCGGCGGGGCCGGTCAGTTCCAGCGGGCCTTGTAGAAACGCGGGAACTCGTCGCCGTCGACCGAGAAATTCAGGTCCTTGGCCTGCACGGCGTTGAGCGAGTGGTTCCACAGCGGCACCCAGTAGGCCTGGTCGGCCACGATCTTCTGGGCGGCGGCATAGTTCTTGGCGCGCAGTTCGCGGTCCACGGAGGTGTCGGCGGTTTCCAGGTACTTGATGACTTCCGGATTGCGCGCCTGGTCATCCGGGCCGCCGCGGAAGAAGTTGCTGGTCGACAGCGCCGCGTCGGCGATGCCGTAGGAGCCCCAGTTGGACGACAGCATGGCGATCTTGCCTTCGCGCCAGTTGGTCATGGCGGTGCCGTACTGTTGTTCGACCAGGTTCAGCTTGATGCCGGCCTGCGCCATCTGCGCGGCGGCGGCGTCCAGGATGGCGCGCGGAGGGGCCGAGATCACCAGGTCCAATGTCACGCCGTTGGGGTAGCCGGCCTGGGCCAGCAGCTGCTTGGCGCGGGCCGGGTCGAACTTGTAGGACTCCACCTCGGCGGCGCAGCCGAACTGGGCCGGGTTGCAGGCCGCGTTGATGACCTTGGACGCGCCGCCGACCAAAGCCTTGCGGATGGCTTCGCGGTCGATGGCGTAGTTGATGGCCTGGCGCACTTCCTGCTTGGCCAGCGGCGACTTGCCGCCGTCAAATTGCGGGTTCAGGGAGATGTAGCTGATGCGCATGATGCTGCTGCTCTTGACCGTGACGGCGGACTGCTTTTCCATGCGCTTGGCCACGTCGGGCGGGACGCGCCAGATCCAGTCCAGGCCGCCGGAGAGCAGTTCGGCGTACTGGGTGTTGGCGTCGGGCAACACGCGCACCACCAGCTTCTGCACGGCCGGTTTGGCGCCGAAGTAGTCTTCGAAGCGTTCATATACGTAGCGGCTGCCGGGCTGGCTTTCCACCAGGCGGTAGGGGCCGGTGCCGATGGGCTTGGCGCCCATGTCGGACTGGTTGGCCTCGTAGTACTTGCGCGGATAGATCGGCAGGTTTTCCGACAGCATCTCCAACGCCAGCGGGTAGGGCGTCTTCATCTTGATGCGCACGGTGTCGTCGGAAGCCTTCTCGGCCTTTGCGATCCAGGCGACCTGGTTCTGGAACCGCGCCTTGTAGCCTTCCGAGGACACCAGGTTCAGCGTGTACAGCACGTCGTCGATGGTCAGCAGCGAGCCGTCGTGGAACTTCACGTCCTTGCGGATAGGCAGTTCGATGGTGGTGTCGTCCACGAACTTATAGCCGGTGGCGATGGCCGGACCGAATTCGCCCGTGTCCTGGTTTTTCTGCAGCAGCCCCGAAAACACCATGCGCGCCAGCGCCAGGCCGGGGCGGTCCGATTCCTTGTAGGCGTCCAGCGTGGCGGGCGCCGCATCGAAGGCAATGTTGAGGGAGTTGTCAGCCTTATTGGCCTGGGCGGCATGGGCGCCAAGCGCCAATAGCGCCGCGCTCAAAAGCTTCACGGTACGGGTCAGCTGCATGTTTTCACCTTGATGTGTTTTAGGTATGGGGCCTACGGGTATTGCGGGTGCTGCGGAACTGCTGCGTGCGTATCGGCAGGCAAGCCGCTCCCCTTGCCGCGGGCGGCGCGTTTTGCGCCGGCGGTGCTTGCACGGTCGGTAAGGGAAGGGGCCTGGTTCTCAGGCCGGGGTTCAGGCGTTCATCAAATCATCGGATCCCAGCGCTGCCGAAGTCTTCCCGCAGGCGGGCCAGGATGCCGACCAGGTGGTCGTGCATGGCGTGGCGCGCGCGGATGGGATCGCGGTCGGAAATGGCCGCGAGGATGCGTTCGTGTTCCTGCTGGGCTTCGCTCCACACCTTGGTGGTCACGAAGTGCTCTTCAAGACGGGTGAACACCGGGCTCAAAGTGCTGAGGTGCCAGATATGGGAGATTGCCGCGGCCAGCGCGGCGTTGCCGCAGGCCGCGCCGATCGCGCTGTGGAAGGCGCGGTCGTGCACGCTGGGCGATTCGGTCAGGGACATGCCTTCATGGGCCGCGCGGATCGCCGCGATCTGGGCTGGCGACGCTTTCTGCGCCGCCAGGGCCGCGCATTCGGGCTCCAGCAGCAAGCGGGTTTCGAGCAGGTCGAAGGGGCCGATGTCCGTGGCTTCGACGCCGTTGGCGGCGACCGTGGCTGGCTGCGGCGACTGGTACTGGCCGTCTTCGCGCGCCTGGTTCACGAACACGCCGGTGCCCACGCGGACTTCCACATACCCTTCGATTTCCAGCGCGATCAGCGCTTCGCGCACCGAGGCGCGGCTGACCTGCAACTGCTCGGCCAACTCGCGTTCGGCCGGTAGCCGCCCGCCCGCAGGGAAGTCGCCCGCCTTGATGCGCGCGGCGATCTGGTCGGCAATCATGCGGTAGAGGCGGGTGGAGGCGACGGCCTGGAGAGAGGTCATTGTGGCGTTCGGGTGGATGATCGGGATGTAGAGGGTAAAGGCTCTGCCCAGGCTTGTCTTGCGTCGCACTCCCGGCATGGCTGGGAGTGTCCGGATATCTGGTGGCCCAGTGGTCAGGCCACTGGACGAAATGTACCGGAGGCGGTCCGGCTTGTGAACCGGGCTTTTCCATTTTTAGGGAAAACCACTAGCGTCGCGTTTGCCCGCGGCTGTGGCGCGCGACCGGCGTCCGCGGCGGGACGCCGGCCGGGTACGGGTTCAGGCCGAAGCCAGTCCGCCGAAGAAGCGCGAGGCGTTCGATTCCAGCCCTTCGATGTAGTAGCCGCCTTCCTGCACGACCAGGGTGGGCAGTTTCAGGCCGCCGACTTCCCGGCCCAGGCGTTCGAAGCCGTTCTCGCTGACGGCGACCATGGCTTGCGGGTCTTTTTCGAAGATGTCGAAGCCCAGCGACAGCACCAGGGCGTCGGGCTGGAACAGTTCGATGGCGCGGCGCGCTTCGGCCAGCTTGTCGAAGAACACCAACTCCGGCGAACCGTGCGGCATGGGCAGGTTGATGTTGTAGCCATAGCCTGGGCCAGCGCCGAGCTCGTCCGCATGGCCGGCGACCACGGGATAGAAGTTTTCCGGGTCGCCGTGGATGGATACGTACAGCACGTCGCTGCGTTCGTAGAAGATTTCCTGGATGCCCTGGCCGTGGTGCATGTCGGTATCCAGGATGGCCACGCGCGGATAGCGCGAGGTCAGGCGCTGCGCGGCGATGGCGGCATTGTTCAGGTAGCAGAAGCCGCCGGCGGCGTCGCGTCGCGCATGGTGGCCGGGCGGGCGGCAGATGGCGTAGGCGTGGCGATCGCCGGCCAGCAGCGCGTCGGCGCCGGCGATGGCGCATTGCGCCGACCAGTAGGCCGAATGCCAGGTGTGCGGGCCGACCGGGCAGCTGCCGTCGGCCAGGTAGCGCGCGGCCTGCGCCAGTACGCCGCGCAGGGCGTTGGGCTCGCGCACGAAGACGTTGGAGACGACCTCGTCGCCCCAATCATCGGGCAGCTGTTTCCAGGCGGCGTGCGCGCCCTGGAGGAAGCGCAGGTAATCCAGCGTGTGGACCGCCGAAATCGCGCCGGCGCTCTGGTCGGGCGGGGCTTGAACGTCGAAGCCCAGCTTGCGCGCGGCCTCTGCCAGCGCGTCCAGGCGCGAGGGCACTTCCTGGGGGGTGCGCATCTTGCCGCGCGAGAAATAGGTCTGCGGGTGGTGCAGTTTCTGATCGTCGTGGAAATATGCCTTCATGCTGGATGACACCTGGTTGGGGGTTGACGCCGCGCCGGCCGGGCTTGCTGTCCCGGGCAGACGGCCAAGACGTCGTTATACGGCGGCCGCGACAGGAACGAAAGCAGGATGACGTGGGCAGCAACGGAATGGCCGGCATCGCTGCGACGCAATGCTTCGCGCTGCGATCGGCAAAATAGGACTGGGCTGATTTCGGTTCATGGCGACCGGTGGAACAATGAATTGGCCGGCAACTCACCGCCTCTGCCGCCGGCCTTCTGCGTGCCACGGCCCAGCCGCTGGTCCTCCGTTCATCTGGAACATCATGCTCAAATCCGCCCTGATTGTCGATCAAGACGAAATCCAACGTTGCGCGCTGGTGCGGATGCTGGCCAAGATCGGCGTACCCGAGGTGGCAATGGCGCATGACGGCGAGTCGGCCGTGGCGGCGATCCGGCAGCGGCAGTGGGACCTGGTCATCGTCGATCTCGACATGGCCGACCGCACGGGGCTGCAGATGATCGACGCGCTGGCCGATGCCGGCGGCTGCGGCGGCATCGCCATCGCCAGCAGCCATCCATCCCGCATCCTGCAGGCCGCGGCAAGCTATGCCAGGAACCGCGGGCTGCCCATTATCGCCGCTCTGGGCAAACCCCTGGAAGCGGCCTGCCTGATTTCATTGATCGAGTCGCTGGCCCGTTCGGCGTTGGCCGACGGCGCGGCCACGGTACGCGCCGCGGCCGAGAGCAGCGGCGCGGTCCTGGCCGGCCTGAATCGGGAACGCCTGCTGCGCGCCCTGGCGCAGCGGGAAATCACGGCATATTTTCAGCCGCAGCATTGTGCGGCGAGCGGCGAGTTGCGCGGCGCCGAAACACTGGCCCGCTGGGCCGGGGATGGCGGGGCGATGGTGCCTCCCGCGGCGTTTCTGCCAGCCTTCGAGGCCACCGGCCTGCTCGAACCCCTGACCGGCTACATGCTGGCGCGCGCTTTCGAAGCGCAGCGCGAACTGGGCAGCCGCCCGGATTGCGTCATCGGCATCAATGTGCCGGCGGTTGTCGCCAGCTCCATCAGCTGGGCCCAGGACGTGGCCGACCGCGCGGAACAGGCGGGCGTGGAGCCAGACCGCGTCGTCATCGAAATCACCGAGGACGGCGGCGCGCGCTCCAACGGGGCGCTGGCTGGCGCCATCACGCAATTGCGCCTGCGCGGCTTCAGCTGCGCGATCGACGACTTCGGCACAGGGGATTCGTCGCTCGACCGCCTGCTGTGCGCGCCCTTCGACGAACTGAAGATCGACCGCGACCTGATCGCCCGTGCCGGCCGGCAGGGGCATGCCCAAAGCATCCTGGCCTGCACCATCGAAATGGCGCGGTCGCTGGACATGACGGTGGTGGCCGAGGGCATCGAAACCCATGAAGAGCTCGAGATGGTGCGCGCATTGGGCGTGCAGGTGACGCAAGGCTATTTCCACGGCCGGCCGATGCCGCTGGACGCGTTCCGCCAATACGCGCTCAGCCAGGGCGTGATCGGACACGGAATCCTGAGGATGTACGCGAACGCCTGAGGCGGCAACCTGCGGCCGGCCGCAAGCCGGCCTGGCTCAGGATCCCGCCAGCACCACCAGTACTGCCAGGCCCAACAGCAGGCCGAAGGCCGCCAGCGCGTACGGCAGCAACTGCACATACACGCCGCGCTCTTCCCCGCGGCCATGGGCCAGTCCCGCCGCGATCGACATCCGCACCGGCGAGAAAATCCCCATGGACGTGCCGGACACATGCAACAGCGCGGCCGCCGCTGGCACGCTGAGGCCCGCATTCAATGCCAGCGACAGCTGCGCCGGCATGAACAGGCTGTTGGGCGCGTTGCCGCTATTGGCCAGGATGCCGAATACGCCGGCCAGCACCGGCGTGATCAGGATGGTCCAGTCCTTCAGGCCAGCGAACAGGCCGTCGGCGTAGGCTTGCGAAATACCCGCGCCCGCCAGCACCTCGGCCATCATGGCGAACAGGAATACCGAGTACACGGCGTGGCGTCCGGTGGTCCAGGCCGCGCGCGCCTGGGTAACGAGCAGGCCGCGCTGACGGCATGCGGCCGCGATCAACACGGCGCCGATGATCAGCCAGCTGCCGGCATGCAGCAAGGGCATCCAGCCTGGCAGGTCCACAAACGGCCGGAACGCCGCCAGTCCGCCCAGGCCGCTGTTCAGGCCCGGCAGCAGGCGCGTGGCGACCAACCATGCAATCATCAGGATGTAGGGCAGGGCCTTGCGCGCCGCGGCCTTCATACGGGGCCGGTCCGGCCGGCGGTCCAGCAGGAAGCGCAGCACGATGAGCGGGCCATAGGCCGACAGCAGCGCGGTTTCCGGTCCCAGCAGCGCCGTCGCGGCGCTCAGCGCGGCCAGGCTCGCCATCATCCATGCGGCCTCGCGCACATGCTCGGCGGGCTCGGCCCGCAAGCCCGCGCGCCTTGCGGTGCGCCAGTACAGCAGCATCCACAGCACGGTCAGCAAGGCCACCGGCACCATGCCGTACAACGCCAGCTGTGTGGCCGGGACGCGCGCATAGGCCGAGGCCAGCAGCGTGCCGCTGCCCATGGCGCCCCAGGGAATCAGGGTTTGGCTCAGCAGCGCGAACACCATGGTCTCGCGCGGCTTCAGGTCCAGCGGCCGGATCAGCAGCACCGTGCCCAGCATGCCCACGCCAAAGCCGGTGGCCGACTCGGCGAAGGGGCCGACCAGGAAACAGGCGAAGAACAGCAGCCGGCGGCGCGCCAGGGGATGGGCCAAGGTGGTCTTGCCGCCGTCCGCCGCATCGCGTGTCGCGCGTCCTTGCGCCGCCATGTTCCAGAACAGCAGTCCGCCCAGAATGTATGGGGTGATGATCCAGCCTATCCAGAGACCCCGTTCCAGCGCCAGCCCAAGCTGGCCGACGCCAAAAGACGCGGGCGCCGTGTACAGCGCGATCGGTATGGCGGCAAGCAGGCCGAGGACGGCGGCGGCGGTCGTGTTCACGCGCCCGCTGGCGATGGCGCCGATGACGGCCAGGGCGGGCAAGGACCACAGGAGGTACATCATGGATGGATCGTCTGCATGGCGGAGTCCGGGGTGTGGCGTAGCGCGTAGCAGTGTATGCCGGGAGCGCGACGGCGCCGGCTCATGCCTGCCCGATCGCAGGGTCTTTTGGAAGACGCGGCAACCGTACGCTGCGTCCTGCGTCTGGAACGCGGGACGATGATAAAAATGCCGAGACCTGCGGCGGCAGGTTCAGAAGTCCAGCGTGGCGTGCGGCCAGCGTTTCTGCTCCACCAACTCGCGGGCGACCTGGCGCAGGATCTCGACCACCGCCTTGGTGGCGCGCGAGGCAGGCCGGTCCGACGGGTGGGCCAGCATGCGGCGCAGGCTGAGGCCTTCGATCGGCTGGGAGGACAGGCGGCCTTCCTCGATGTCTTCCAGCACGGTTGCGGCGAAGTGCACGGTGACGCCGACCTTTTCCCTGATGAGGCGTTTGGCGACTTCCATGGTTTCCACTTCCACCACCGGATTCAGATGCACGCCCGCGTGCGCCGCCTGGGCCTCGAGTTCGAGCCGCACGCCGGACTTGGCCAGGCCGGTCATCACCAGGGGCAGTTCGGCCAGGTCCCGCACGCCGATCTTGGCGGGCCGCGTCTTGCGCGGTGTGGCCGGGCCGATGAGACACATGCCTTCGGTCAGGAAGGGATAGGTGAGCAGGTTGGCCAGGGGAACCGGACCATTGAGCACGGCCAGGTCCACCTGGCCCTTGAGCAGCATCTCGTGCAAGGCGGGGGAGAAGGCTTGAACGAAGCGCAGCCGGACTTCGGGCAGTTGTTCATGCACCGCGCGCGTCAGGGGTACGGCAAGGGTCATGGCGAGTCCGGGGGAAAGGCCGATGACGATGGGGCCGCTGGGATGGCGTTGCAGGGCCGACATGTCCTGCTTGAGCTGTTCGGCGTAGCGCAGCAGGAAGGAGGCGCGTTCCAGCAGGAAGGCGGCTTCCTCGGTGGGGGACGCGCCGCGCGAATGGCGCACGAAGAGCTGCACGCCGAGCTCTTCCTCGAGCAGCTGGATCTGGCGCGTGAGCGCGGGCTGCGCCACGTGCAGGACGCTTGCGGCCCGGCCGAAATGCCTCTGATTGGCCAGAACGACAAAGTAGCGGAGTTGCCGCAGATCCATTTCTGTTCGTGCTCCCAGTGCCAGGACGAGTCATAACAAAATTATATGAGAGTGGTAAGAAAAAGGTAGTGGACGCTGTATGGAGCAGGGCTTTAACTTGCATCAGCCGCGAGAAAAGCGCAGCGAAATCTCTGTTTGAAGCTCATCTAAAAAAGGAATGACATGGATATCAACGTCCAGGAAATGGAAGCCACCCGCATCGCGCGCTGGGGCAAGGTCGAGCCCTACCGCGAGACCTTCATCGAAAGCCGCCTGCCGGGCATGAAGAAGAACATCTACAAGATCATGAACCGCGGCGTGCTGGAGAACAAAGGCGTGGAGCCGGCCATTCCCGGCAACCACCGCTTTGGCGTGACCTTCATCGAAATCCCCGTGGGACAGGGCGCCAGCCTGCATGCCCACAAGACCGAGGAAGTCTTCTGCCCGCTGAACGGCCAGATGGAAGTGATCTGGGGCGAGAAGGGCGAACACTCGGTCATGCTGAACCAGTGGGACGTGATTTCCTGCCCCATCGGCGTGATGCGCGGATTCCGCAATCCCAACCCGCACGCCCTGGTGGTGTATTCCGTGGTGGGCGGCACCGATGAGGAATGCGGCCGCATCGCCTGGCATCCGGACGTGGTGCGGGCTGCCGAAAACACCGGCCTGGTCTATGGCACGGACGGCTTCCTGAAGGAAAAAGCGGACAGCTGATGGCCGCGGATGGCGTGCGCCAGTTTTCGGGTGACGCCATCAATCAGAAAAAGAACATCGAGGAGATTATGGAATGAGCGATGCCAACGGCCTGTCCCGGCTGATAGCAAGACGACGCGTGCTGCGGGCTGTCGCCTGTACGGGCGCGCTTTGCGCGGTCCCCGCGCTCGGCCAGGCCAAGCAACTCGTTCCTTTCTTTGGCAGGAGTTCGCGCAAGCCGGTGCGCCTGGTGGTGCCGTTTGCGGCTGGCGGCACTACGGATATCGTCGCGCGCCTGCTGGCCGCGCAGTTGCCGGCCTACCTGGGCCAGACCGTGATGGTGGAGAACCGTCCGGGCGCCGGCGGCAATATCGGGGTGGCCTCGGTCGCCAAGGCGGAGCCCGATGGCGGCACGCTGCTGCTGGTGTCCTCGTCATTCGTCACCAATCCGGCCATCGCCCGGGAGCGGCCCGCCTACGACCCCATGCGCGACTTTGCGCCGGTCAGCCTGGCGGTCAGCTCGCCGGACGTCATCGTGGTGCGCGCCGAAAGCGGTTTGGCCACGCTCAAGGACCTGCTGGACGCTGCGGCCCGCAGCCCCGGCACGCTCACGTACGCCACGCCGGGCAACGGCAACAGCGTGCATCTGGCGGCCGAACTGCTGTGGCGGCGCGCGGGCGTAACGGCTCTGCACGTGCCGTACTCGGGTGCCGCGCCCGCCGTGGTGGCAGCACTGGGGGGCCAGGTCGACTGCGCTTTTTCCGCGCTGCCCGCGGCGCAAGCCTTTCTTGCGGAAGGCAAGCTCAGGGCCTTGGCGGTGGGCGGCGAAGAGCGCTGGCCGGCGCTTTCCGGCGTGCCGACGATTGCGCAAGCCGGGTTTGCGGACTTCCGCTCCGAAACCATCCAGGCCCTGTTCGCGCCGGCGGGCACCCCGGCCGCCACGGTGGAGCGCGTCAACAAGGCTGTGGCCGACGTACTGGGCAAGGAGCCGGTCCGCAAGCAATTGGACGGACTTGGATTCCGTGTGGTGGCCAGTTCCGCCGCGGAACTGCAGGCCCGGGTGGCGCAGGAAGTCCCCAAATGGGCAGCCGTTGCATCCCAGGCCGGCATATCGGCCGACTGAAGCGCGGCCCGCAAATTTCATTAGTCAGACTACAGGATTGAACGTATATGAGTCATGCCAATTCCTCCGCGCAGACGCGCGCCCCCGGCGAGCCGCGCGCCATTCCCGCCACGCCGCAAGCGCTGCTGGCAGCCGTGCTGGCGGCCAACCAGGCGCAGGACCCGCGCACCCGCGTAGTCCTGGATTCTTTGATCCGCCACCTGCACGCGTTCGCGGCGGACGTGAAGCTGAGCTACGAGGAACTGCACCAGGGCCTGGACTTCATGGTGCGGGTGGGGCAGGCCACCAATCCGCTGCGGCACGAAGGCATATTGCTGGCCGACATCCTGGGCGTGGCCACGCTGGTGTTGCTGATGGACGCCGAGGGCGTGCTCGAGGCCGGCGGCACCGAGCCTGCGCTGATCGGGCCATTCTGGCGCGCCAACCAGCCCGTACTCGAAAACGGCGCGACGATCGCCTCCGAAGATACGACGGGGGACCGGCTGCTGGTGTCCGGTCGCATCTGTACGCTTGACGGCAAGCCGCTGGCGGGAGCCCGCCTGGAAACCTGGCAAGCCGCGCCCAGCGGCCTTTACGAGAACCAGGATCCGCACCAGGAAGACATGAACCTGCGGGCCGTGTTCCTGACCGACGAGGACGGCCGGTTCTGGTTCGACAGCGTCAAGCCGGCCGGTTACGGGGTACCCATCGATGGCCCTTGCGGCGACCTGCTGGCCTTGCAGCAGCGCAACCACATGCGGCCCGCGCACCTGCACTTCATCGCGTCGGCCGCCGGCCATAAAGTCCTTACCACCCAGATCTTCGACGCCAATGACGCCTACGCATACAGCGACGCGGCGTTCGGCGCGGTCGGTTCGCTGTTGCGGAAGTTCGAGCCGTCGGGCGACGGCAGCTATCGCCTGGAGGTGGAGCTCAAGCTCGAACCGGGCGAAACCCGCATGCCCAAGCCGCCGCTCTCCTGATTGCGCCTTTCCCATCAGTCCTCAACCCCGGTGCGGCATGCCGCGCCCAGGGCAGCCTTTGCCCGCAACAACCAGAATCCAGAGACAGACATGAGCCAGAAAACCCAAGCCCTGCGCGTGATCGAACGCGTCTCAGCCGTCGCCGACCTGCAGCCGACCCTGGTCGACATCTCCGTACCGCAGGCGCCCGAAGGCCACGCCGTGGTGGAAGTCAGCGCCGCCGGCATCAATCCCAGCGACGTCAAGGCGGCGATGGGCATGATGCCTTACGCCATCTGGCCGCGCACGCCCGGACGCGATTACGCCGGCAAGGTCATCGCCGGCCCCGGGGAATGGATCGGGCAGGAAGTCTGGGGCACGGGCGGTGACCTGGGCATTACGCGCGACGGCACCCACGCGCGCTACCTGCTGCTGCCGGTTGCGGCGCTGGTGCGCAGGCCCGCGCACATACCCGCGGCCAGCGCGGCCATGGCGGGCGTGCCTTTCGTCACCGCCTACGAAGGCTTGCGCCGCGCCGGCCTGTCCGGCGCGGGCCAGACGGTGGTGGTGTTCGGCTCGAACGGCAAGGTCGGGCAGGCCGCCATCCAGCTGGCCAGCCGCGTCGGCGCCAGGGTGATCGGCGTGGAGCGCGGCGGCGAAGGCTATGTCGGCCACGCGATGTCGGGCGTGTCGGTCATCGATGGCAGCCGCGACGGGATCGCCCAGCGCGTCATGGAACTGACCGGCCAGGCGGGCGCCGATATTGCCTACAACACGGTGGGCTCGCCGTACTTCGCCGCGGCGCTGGAATCGCTCAAGGTGGGCGGCCGGCAGATCGTCATTTCCACGCCCGACCGCAACGTGCCTTTCGACATCCAGGCCTTCTACCGCCGCGACCTGCAACTGATCGGCGTGGACAGCCTGAAGCTGGACTCGGCCCGCTGTGCCGCGGTGTTCCGCGAGCTGCTGCCCGGCTTCGAGGACGGCAGCCTGCAGTCCTTTCCGGTGAGCCCGGACGCCGTGGTGCCGCTGGCGCAGGCCCGCGAGGCCTACATCAAGGTGCTGGAGGGCGCGCAGGACAGGCCCGTGCTCGCACCCTGATCCGGCACAAGTCTTATCTGGCCGATCGCCTGTCCGTCTTGGGCGATCGGCTTTTTTTCGCGCAGCAGAAGAACATCAGGAGACAAACCATGACACTGCATCGCAGGCATTTCCTTCAATACGCGACCGCGCTGGCCGGCACGGTGGGGCTGAGCTCCACGCTGTTGGCGCAGCCGGACTATCCGGCGCGCCCCATCAGGATGGTGGTGCCGTTCACGGCGGGGTCGACCACCGACGTCATAGGCAGGACGGTGGCCGAACAGCTGGAGAAAAAACTCGGCCAGCCGGTGGTGGTGGAGAACCGGCCGGGCGCGGGTGGCGTGCTGGGCGCCACCATGGTGGCCAGCGCCGCGGCCGATGGCTACACCGTGCTGGTGCATTCCGCCGCCCATGTGGCGAACCAGTCGCTCTACGCCAACCTCAAGTACGACACCCTCAAGGACTTCGCGCCCGTGACCATGCTGGCGTCGATGCCGAACGTGATCGTCGCGTCGAACGCGCGCAACTTCAAATCGCTGAAGGACCTGGTGGAACGTGCCCGCGCGGAACCCGACCAGTACACCTACGGCTCATCCGGCAGCGGCAGCGGCGCGCACATCGCCGGAGAGAAGTTCCGGGCGGCGACCGGCATCCAGGCGATCCACGTGCCATACCGTGGCACGCCGGAGGCGGTCAACGACGTGATCGCCGGCCGGGTGGACTGGTTCTTCCTGCCGCTGCCGCTGGCGCTGCCCATGGTCAAGGCCGGCAAGCTGACCGCCCTGGCGATCAGCGCCGACAGCCGTACGCCGGCGCTGCCGGACGTGCCTACCACCGCGGAAGCGGGCTACCACGGCGTGGATCAGCAGTTCTGGGTGGCCATGTTCGCGCCGGCCGCGACGCCGCCGGCGGTCCTGGCCAAGCTGCATGCCGGCACCGAACAGGCGCTGCGCTCGGAGACCACGCGCGAGCGCTTCGAGAACCTGGGGGCCGAGCCCGCGCCGATGCCGCAGCAGCAATTCGCCGAGCTGATCAGCCGGGAAATGGAAAGCACCGGCAGCCTGATCGGCGGCGCTGGCATACGCGTAGGCAACTGAGGCGGGGGGTAGGGGGGATATGTCAATACTTAGAAAAATCGGCTTGCTGGGCGCCTGTGCGCTGGCCGGTCCGGCGTTTGCGCAATCGTCGTCGGTGACGCTGTTCGGCCATATCGATCTGAACGTGACCAGCGCCTCGGCGGGCAGCACGTCCAAGATCGGCATGGACCAGGGCGGCTACATGCTGCCCAGCCGCATCGGCATGCGCGGCACGGAGAGCCTGGGCAATGGCAACTCGGTCGGCTTCTGGCTGGAGGCGCCGATCCTACCGGCCTCGGGCGGGCCGCAAGGCTTGAACTGGACCCGGCGCTCGACCATCAGCCTGAGCAACGACCGCTATGGGGAGCTGCGGCTGGGGCGGGACTACACGGCGGCATTCTGGAACGTGTCGTCGTTCTCGCCCTTCGGCACCGTGGGCGTGGGCGGCAGCAGCAACATCATCAAGGGCTGGCCTCTGGGGCTGGAAGGCGCCACCACGCTCTCGCGCGCCAGCAACATGGTGGCGTACTTCCTGCCCAAGAAGCTCGGCGGCATATATGGGCACCTGAACTATGCGCGCGAAGAGGATCTGCGCGGCGCCGATTATGCGGGCGGGCGGCTGGGCTACCAGTCCGGTCCGCTCAACGTCGCGGCGGCTTATGGCAGAACCTCGATGGGCGGCGGCGACCACTACGAAACGGCAACCTTGGGTGCCAGCTATGACTTCAGCGTGGTGAAGCTGTTCGCCAACTATCTGCTGCAGAAGATCGGGCCGGACAAGCAGCACGTGGCCCTGGCGGGCGCGTCGGTGCCCGTGGGCGGTGGCCATGTGAAGCTGTCGTATTCGCGTTCCACCCAGAGCGGCCGATACGAAGGCGACGACGCCCAGCAGTTTGCGCTGGGCTACACCTATGCGCTCAGCAAGCGCACGGTGCTGTACACCGCGGCCTCGTTCATCAAGAACGACGGCAACGCCGCTTTCGTGACCGGTGACGTCGCGCCGGAAGGCGTGCCGGGCGCCAACTCGAAGGGGTTCCAGGTGGGTATCAGCCACTCGTTCTGACCGTGGCGTCGCGCGGCCCCGCGTGTACTG
>NZ_JCBAMT010000019.1:0-92450 GCF_059760445.1 Achromobacter sp. D7-1
TCCGCAAGCAGGATTGCGGACGCGCCGTCCTGCCGCCCAGCATCCCCGCAGCATCGTCTCAAAACAACACCAGCAGACCCGGGCGGCATCCGCCACGGCAGCACAGGCGGTTGCATTCCTACCCGGGCGCCACCCAAGGAGGAAGACAGATGAACAGCGAACACGATCACCATCCCGACGCCGCGCAACGCCGGCGCCTGCTCGCCGCCCTGGGCGCCGCCGGCCTCTGTGCCCTGGCGCCGTGGCAGCGCGCCCTGGCGCAGAAGGCCTGGCCCGAACGGCCAATCAACTACGTGGTGCCCTTCCCCCCCGGCGGCCTGACCGACGTGGCCGCGCGCCAGGTCGGCAAGGCCCTGAGCGACGCCGAGCGCTGGAACGTGGTGGTGGAAAACAAGCCTGGCGGCAGCGCCAACATCGGCGCGGCCCACGTCTCGCACGCGGCTCCCGACGGCTACACCTGGCTGGCGATCACGCTATCGCACGCGGCCAACGCCACGCTCTTTGCCGGCAAGGCGGGCTACGACCTGACCCGCGACCTGACGCCGCTGGCGGGACTGGCGTCCTCGCCCATCATGGTGGTGGTCAACGCCAAGAGCGACATCAAGAGCATGGCCGACCTGGCGAAGGCGGCCCGCTCGAAGTCGCTGTCGGCGGGGTCCAGCGGCAACGGCACGCCGCCCCACCTGACGCTGGCGCTCTACCAGAAGCTCACCGGCGTGCCGATGATGCACATCCCCTACAAGGGTGGCGCGCCGTCCCTCACCGATCTGATAGGCGGCCACCTGGACGTGGTGTTCTCCAACTATCCGGAATCGCTTGCGCACGTCAAGAACGGTTCCTTGCGAGCGCTGGCCATCACCACCCGCGAACGCAGCGCCGATCTGCCCGACGTGCCTACCGTGAAGGAGGCCGGCCTGCCCGACCTGATCGTCGAGAACTTCACCGGCGTGCTGGCGCCGGCGGGCACGCCGCCCGAACTGGTGCAACGCATCGGCGACGCCATCGTGCGGCAGGTCTCCCAGCCCGCCATGAAGCAGGCGCTGCTGCAGCTGGGCTTCGTGCCGCAGCCGCGCGGCCCCGCAGAGTTCGGCGCCTACCTGAAATCCGAGGTGGACCGCTGGGCCAAGATCATCCGCGACGCCAACATCCAGATCGCCTGACCAACGTGGAATCCCTGCCCATGCATATCCTCATCTCCGAGTTCATGGACGCGCCCGCGGTCGACGCGCTACGCCAGCGGTTCAACGTGCGGTACGCGCCTGAACTGGTGGAACAGCGCGACGCCCTGCTGGCGGCGGTGGCCGAGGCCGACGGCCTCATCGTGCGCAACCGCAGCAAGGTGGACGCCGCCTTGCTGCAGGCGGCTCCGCGGCTGCGGGCCGTGGGCCGCCTGGGCGTGGGCTTGGACAACATCGACCTGGAGGCCTGCGCCGCGCGCGGCATCGCGGTCATACCCGCCACCGGCGCCAATGCGCGCGCCGTGGCCGAGTACGTCGTCGGCACGGTGCTGATGCTGTTGCGCGGCGCCTATGCGTCGACAGCCGAGGTCGCGGCGGGCGCATGGCCCCGCAACGCGCTCTCGCAGGGCCTGGAAGCGCACGGACGCACACTGGGCATCGTCGGCTTCGGCGGCATCGGCCGGCTGACGGCCCGCCTGGCGCAAGGGCTGGACATGCGCGTGGCCGGCTGCGACGCCGCGCTGCCGCCGGACCATCCCGCCTGGCGGGAAACCGGCGTCACCGCCATGCCGCTGGACGAACTGCTGGCCCAGGCCGATGCCGTCACCCTGCATCTGCCCCTCACGCCCGGCACGCGGCGGCTGCTGGACGCCGGCCGCATCGCGCGCATGCGGCCGGGCGCGGCGCTGATCAACACCTCGCGCGGCGGCATCGTGGACGAAGCCGCGCTGGCCGACGCACTGCGGACGGGCCATTTGCGCGGCGCCGCGCTGGACGTGTTCGAACAGGAACCGCTGCCTGCGGGCAGCCCGCTGGCGGACGCGCCCAACCTGATCCTGACGCCGCACGTCGCCGGACTGACGCAGGAAGCCAACACCCGGGTTTCCGACATGGTGGCCGCCGGTGTGACAATGGCGCTTACGGGCGGCGACCGATGAAGCCACACGGCCCGGCGCCCGCCCTTGAAGAGAAGGATATGGCTCACATCTATCTGGACGAATTGCAACTCCTGGCCGCGGCGGGCCTGGCCGCCGCCGGCGCCAATGCCGCCATGGCGGACAGCACGGCGCGCGCGCTGGTCTTCGCCGAAAGCCAGGGGCTCAGCTCCCATGGCCTGTCGCGCGTACCTTTCTACGCCGGACACCTGCGCGCTGGCCGCGCCATCGGTTCGGCGGTGCCGCGCATCGTGCATGAACGCGGCGGCGCGGCGCTGATCGACGCCGGTTCCGGACTGGCCTTTCCCGCCTGCGCAATGGCGATCGAACAGGCCGGCCTGCGCGCCCGCGAGCATGGCGTGGCCTTCATCGGCGTCGGCAACAGCCACCACTTCGGCGAAGCCGGCTACCACCTCGAAGCCCTGGCCGACCTGGGCATGGTGGGGCTGGCGCTGAGCAACTCGCCCGCCGCCATGCCCGCCTGGGGCGGCAAGCGGCCGCTGTTCGGCACAAACCCCATCGCCGCCGTGTTTCCGCGGCGCGGCGGCGCGCGGCTGGTGATCGATCTGTCGCTATCGCAGGTCGCGCGCGGCAAGCTCATGATCGCGGCCCGCGACAACCAGCCCATTCCGCTGGGCTGGGCGCTGGACGCCAACGGCCAGCCCACCACCGACCCCAAGGCCGGCCTGGCGGGCAGCATGCTGCCCGCGGGCGGCGTCAAGGGCGCGATGCTGGCGCTGATCGTCGAACTGCTGGCTTGCGCGCTGACCGGCTCGCACTTCGGCTTCGAGACCGAGTCCTTCTTCGTCGACGCAGGCGGCCCGGCGCGGCTGGGCCAGGCCTTCATGGCGATCGACCCCGGCGCGCTGGCCGGCAACAACACCTATCTGGACCGTGTCGAAGTCCTGGTCGACGCCATGCTGGAAGACGAGGGCGTGCGTCTGCCGGGCGACCGCCGCCGCAAGCTGCGCGACGAAGCGCTCAAGCATGGCGTGGACATTCCCGACGCGTTGATGGCGCAGTTGCGGGCCATGTCGGGCACGGCGTAGGTCGTTTTCCACGGCACGCGGGGGCACTCGAGCACGACCCTATGCGGCCGGCTCAGTTGTCGCGACAGCGTCGCGACAATTGAGCCCGATCTCAAACTCCGCGGCTGAACCACAGTATTACCGGCGCCAGCAACAGAAACGCCACGGTCGACACCAGCACAGCGCCCGCCGCGGTATCCCCCTGCGTCGTGTAGCGCTTGACGTACATGTAGCTGACCACCGCGCAGGGCATGGCCATCTGCAGGCTGAGCGCGCCGGCCAGCACCGGTTCCAGGTCCAGCGCCCATACCACTGCCAGCCCCGCGCCCAGGCCCACGGCCAGGCGGATGGCGGCGACCTTGGCGCCATCGCGCAGGCCGTTGGACGGAATCAAGGCCAGGGCGTGGCCCAGGCTCAGCAGCATCAGCGGCACCGTCACCGCGCCCAGCATGCGCGAGGTCTCGATCAGCCACGCAGGCACCGGCACATGCATGAGGCGCAGGGCCACGGCGACCAGGGACGCCAGCAGAATCGGACTCTTCCAGCTGCCTTTGGTGTTCACCCCCGGCAACAGGCGCACGGCGACCGTGTGCATGACGAAGGAGCTGACCGCGAAGAACGCGACCGCCACCGACAGGCCTGCGTCGCCAAAAGCCATCTGCGAAATCGGCAGCCCCAGGTTGCCGGCATTGGGGAGGAAGGCCGTGGGCAACAGCGTGCGCACGGGCAGCTTGCATGCCTTCAGCAGCAGCGCGCAGACCAGCGCGCACAGCAGCAGCGCCAGCAGGGTCGCCACCGCCACGTCGGCCAGCGCGCGGTCGTCCAGATGCGTGGTGACGAAGGTGTGGAACACCAGGGCCGGCGTGGTCACCGAGGTCACCAGCATGGTGATGAAAGAGCCGCCGAACGGCAGGTCCCGCTTGCCCCAGTACACCCCTATGCCCGCGCAGAAGAGCAAAGGCAGCATCAGCACGATCGATGAAAAATAGAACTGCACGACGGCGGACATGCGCTTATTCCGTTAGAGATAAGAGGATTGATGCGTGAAGGCATCATCGCTTGCCGCGCGGCCCGTCCGGACGGCAGCATGAGGCAACTCGTCAATCGCCGGGCCCACGCCCCCATTCACCATGTCAGCCACCGCCCACCCCGCCACACCGCCGGCCATGAACCCGGCCACGCCCCCAGCCATGGGTTCAGCCTTGAATCCGGCATCCAGTCCGGCCCAGGCGATCAAGCCCCTGTCGGAGCGCCAGGCCAGTTGCCTGCACTGGGCCGCCCTGGGCAAAACCAGCTGGGAAACCGCCCGCATCCTGGGCGTCAGCGAAAGCACGGTGAATTTCCACCTGTGCAACGCCTGCGAGAAGCTCGGCGTGCGCGGCCGGCGCGCCGCGGTGGTCGCGGCGCTGAGGCTGGGCCTGATCGAACCCGTCACGGCTTGATGACGACGGAACGCAGGAACTCTTGCGCCCGCTCGGCCGGCAGGCTTTCCACGGTGCCGGCCGCCACGGCTTCGATCAGCATGGTATCGGTCACCCAGACCCGGGCCCGCAGCCAGCCCGGCTTGCCCATGGCCTTGCCCTGGACCTCGATGTCCTGCCCGTAGGCAGGCCATTCATTGGGCGGCGGCGACTGCATGTTGGCGTAGAGCGAATGCATCAGCGCCATGCCCAGCGCCTGCTTGGCGGCCGGGTCCTTCGCGATATCGGGCGGCAGCGGCGCCGATCCCACGGCAAAGACCGCCTCGCCCACGGTGGCGCTGGCCAGGGTAAAACGCAAGGTATGGGCGTCCAGCTTCAGGTCGCGGGTATCCGTCGTGACCCGGTCCGGGAACGCCGCGCGGGCGTGCCCGTCGGCCACGTCGACTTCGCGCCAGTTGTAACTGGGCGAGCAGGCCGTGATCAGCAGGGCCAGCGCGGCAATCGCGCCGGCTTTCTTGAACATGAAACGAAACAGCGATGAAATCGTCATTACGGACCTGGACTGTCTATTCATTTCGAGGAAGCCAGAAATTGTCGCCGATTTCAATGACCCCCGCGCCCGACGGCACGCCCTTGGCCAATTATGTCTGGCCAGCCGCGCCCAATGTGCCCCCGCCGATCGCCGGCCCAGGCACTCCCAGTATCTACCTGCTGCACGGACTTAGCGAGCATGCCGGGCGCTACGACCGCCTGGCGCGCTGGCTGAGTGCCCGCGGCTGGACCGTGGGCGCGCACGACCACCGCGGCCATGGCCGTTCCGGCGGCCGACCCGCGACCCTGAGCCACGAGGACGACCTGGTCGTCGATGCGGTGGACCGGCTGCGGGCCTGGACCGCCGCCCACGGACGCCCGCCCATCCTGCTGGGCCACAGCCTGGGCGCCCTGGTCGCGGTGCGAATCGCCCTGCGCCGCATGGTCGAGATCGACGGCCTGGTGCTCAGTTCGCCCCCCTTCGTGGTGCATGTGCCGCCCTGGGTGCGGCGCACGCTGACCTGGATGTCGCTGCATGCGCCCGACTTGCGCGTGCCTCACGGCTTGGCGCCCGCCCGCATCTCCCATGACCCCGCCGTGGTGAAGGCCTACCGCAGCGATCCCCTGGTACGGCGCCAAATGACCGGGCGGCTGGCCCGCTTCGTGGACGAAGGCGGCCGCGAATCCCTGCGCGAGGCCCCGCTGCTGGCCTGTCGTACGCTGCTGATGGTGGCGGGCGACGACTCCATCGTCGCCGCCGAAGGCAGCCGCCAATTCGCCCAGCGCGCGCCCGCCGAACTGCTGACGCTGCGCTGGTACGACACCGCCTGGCACGAGATTTTCAACGAAACCGCCCCCATCGCCGACCCGGTCTACGCCGACCTGGACGAGTGGCTGGCGCGCACCGCCCAGGCATTGTCCCTGTCCCCAGTATTGACTCCCTCGGCACAGGAGGCCGGCACCCCGTAAAATCCGGCGACAGACCCAAACGAGAAGAACCCGTGACTGATACTGCCGCCAACCGCCTCTCCCGCCTGGAGGCCAACCGATCGCTGCTGACCCAGACCCTGCGGGGCATCGAAAAGGAAGGCCTGCGCGTGGACGAGCAAGGCGTCCTGTCCCGCAAGCCGCATCCCGCCGGCCTGGGCTCGGCGCTGACCAACGAACACGTCACCACCGACTATTCCGAATCCCTGCTCGAACTCATCACGGGCACGCACAAGGACGTGGACTCGCTGCTGGCCGAACTGACCAACACCCATCGCCACGTCTACAGCGTGCTGGACCATGAACTGATCTGGAATCAGTCCATGCCCGCCACGCTGCCGTCTGAAGCCGACATTCCCATCGCCTGGTACGGCAAGTCCAACACCGGCATGCTCAAGCACGTGTACCGCCGCGGCCTGGCCGTGCGCTACGGCAAGACCATGCAGTGCATCGCCGGCGTGCACTACAACTTCTCGCTGGCCGAAGACCTGTGGTCCGTGCTGGACACGCAGCCCGGCAGCATCCAGGACCGCCGTTCGCGCGGCTACATCGGCCTGATCCGCAACTTCACGCGCTATTCCTGGCTGCTGATGTACCTGTTCGGCGCCGCGCCGGCGCTGTCCAGCGACTTCCTGCGCGGGCGCGAGCATCCGCTGCAAAAACTGGGCGACAGCACGCTGTACCTGCCCTACGCCACCAGCCTGCGCATGAGCGACCTGGGCTACCAGAACAAGGCACAGTCGCAGCTCAAGCTCTGCTACAACGACCTGGACACGTTCCTGGGCCGCTTGTACGAGGCGGTGACCCAGCCCTGGCCCGATTACCAGAAGATCGGCACCCACCGCGACGGCGAATGGATCCAGCTCAACACCAACGTGCTGCAGATCGAAAACGAGTACTACTCCAGCATCCGCCCCAAGCGCGCCACCGGCCGCTGCGAACGCCCGATCACGGCGCTGGCCGAGCGCGGCGTGCAGTACGTTGAAGTCCGCTGCCTGGACATCGACCCGGACTCGCCGGTCGGCATCGACGCCGCCACCAGCCGCTTCGTCGACGCCTTCCTGCTGTTCTGCACCGCGTCGGACAGCCCCTTCTTCCCTGCCAACGGCTATTGCCAGCGCAGCGCCGACAACTTCTCGGCCGTCGTCAAGGAAGGCCGCAAGCCCGGCCTGATGCTGGACCGCGAAGGCCAGTCCATCGGCCTGGCGCAGTGGGGCCACGAACTGCTGGACCAGATCGCGCCCTACGCCGCGCTGTTCGACTCCGCCCTGGGCGGCAGCGCCTACGCCGAAGCGCTGGCGGCCCAGCGCGCCAAGCTCGACCAGCCCGACTCCACGCCTTCGGCGCGCCTGCTGGCCTCGCTGACCGAGAGCCGCCTGTCGTTCCATGACTATTCGCTGGACCTCAGCCGCAAGCACGCCGATGCGCTGCGCGCGCAGGCCCTGCCCGCCGACCTCGCAGCCGCCTATGAACAGGCCGCCGCGCAGTCCACGGCGGAGCAACAGCGCCTGGAGCAGTCGGACACCGAGGATTTCGATACCTATGTGGCCCGCTACCACGCGGCGCTGAAGGCCCCGCGCAAATAAGGCGTATCGTTAAGGTTTTGATCCGCGCCGGCCGTTTGCTGGCGGCGCGGACCGCTCTGACACCTCAGGAGGTTTTCCCCATGCGCCGCACCGCAACATTCCTGCTGGCCTTGGCCGCCAGCGTGGCGGGGATAGTCCATGCCGCGCCGCCGCCCATGCAGACCGTGGAATCGGTGGACCTGAAGCGCTACGCCGGCATGTGGTACGAGATCGCGAATTTCCCCATGTTCTTCCAGCGCGACTGCGTGGGAGACACCACCGCCGAATACACCGCGCATGCCGACGGCACGGTCGGCGTGAACAACCGCTGCCGCACCAAGGACGGCGACATCGACACCGCATCCGGCACCGCCACGGTGGTGGAAGGCAGCAACAACGCCAAGCTCGAAGTCTCGTTCTTCAAGCCATTCAAGGGCGATTACTGGGTGATAGGCCTGGATCCGGAATACCGCTGGTCGGTGGTCGGCACCCCGGACCGGAAATACCTGTGGATCCTGTCGCGCTCGCCGCAGTTGCCCAAGGAAGAGCTGGACAAGGCCTTGGACGCCGCCAAGGCACAGGGCTACCAGCTGGACGAACTGCGGTACACGCCGCAGAAATAGGATGCGCCGCGGCGCTTACCCTGCGTAATCCCGCGCCAGACGCACCACCGTCACCCCTGGCTTCAGCTGCCGCAACGACGGCATGACCAGCGTACACCGATCGTAAGGCGTCACGATGGGCTGGCCATCGGCCCAACCCAGAATGGAACCGGCCTGCTCGAACGTCTCCAGCCCCGTCCAGGGCTCGGAGAAGCGCAGGTCCATGGACGGCGCGACCACCGCGTCCGTCACTTCCAGCACGCGCTGGTTCGCTGCGTCCGGCATCAGCCAGCCGGCCGGCACATCCCCCGCATCGGCCACGCCCGACTCCACCAGCATGCGCGCCACCATGTCACGCGCTACGTCGCGCGCGGCCAATTCGCCATGGAAGCCGCATTCGATCAGCAAGGCGCAGGCGTCGGCACGGGCGGGATCGCCGAACTGGCCAAAATCGCGCATGCGCACGCCATCCTTGTGCCCTGCGTCCACGATCACGTGCTGCGGCGCCTTCAGGCGGCGCGCCAGCGCGATGTTGCGCGGCAGGACGCCCGTCAGCAGCAGGGGCGCGCCCGGTTCATGCATGGAATGCAGGTCCAGCAACCAGTCCGCGCGCTCCACCCAGGGACGCAGCTCGGCGCCGCGCTTGCGGTCCGGCGTCATGGGATGGTCCAGGCGCTCGGCGCTCCAGACGCGGTTCATGTCCTCGGCAACGAAGCGCGACGCATCGTGGTTGGCGTGGTCGAAACGGTCGAACGCCTCCAGGTTGCAGAACGCCAGCGTCAGGCTGCCGTGGCGCGGGCGCAGGCCCGCGGCCAGCAGGTCCTTCAAGGCCCAGGCGCCGCACAACTCATTGCCATGCACCAGCGCGGACACCATCAGCGCGCGCCCCGGAAGGCCTGAATCGAAATGCCACACGCCAGGAGTGCCGGTGTTGCCGGCGCGCTCGGCGCTCAGGTCGGGTACGGGAAGCTTGAATTCCATGGATATTGTCCGCTGCGGTGCTGGGGTGTTGCGATGGCTGGCTTTCGAATCACTGGGCTTCGATCTTGGCGGCCTTGACCAGCGCGCCGTACTTCTTGGTTTCCTCTGCCTGATAGGCCGCCGGATCCAGGCCTGGCTGCGACAGCACGCCGCCGGCTTCCTGCATCTTGGCGCGGAACTGCTCCGACTTCAGCGTATCGGCCAGCGCGCCGCGCAGCTTGGCGGCCACGGGCTCCGGCAGGCCGGCCGGACCGTAGAGCGCGAACCAAACGCTGATATCCACGCCTTCGAATCCCGGCGTCTCGGCCAGTGCCGGCAGATCCGGCGCCACCGGCGAACGCTTCTTCTCCGTCACGCCCAGCGCCACGATCTTGTCGCCGCGCACTTGCGGCAAGCCCGAGGACAGCACCAGCATCCCGTAGTCCAGCTGGCCGCTCATCAGGTCCGTCACCAGCGGCGCCACGCCGCGGTACGGCACGTGCTCGGCGCGCGTGCCGGTCGACTGGTTGATCATCTCGCCGGCCAGGTGCAGGGTCGTGCCCACGCCGGAAGAACCGTAGTTGAAGCTGCCCGGCGCGGAGGCGCGCAGCTTCTGCAGATACTCGGCGGCGGTCTTCACGCCCGAATTCTTGCTGGCGGCCAGCAGCATGGGCTGCGAGGCGATCACGCCCAGCGGCGAAAAGTCTTTCACGCTGTCGTACTTGACCGCGTTGTTGATCATGCTGGCGATGACCATTTCATTGGTGGAGCCCAGCAGCAGCGTGTAGCCGTCGGGCGTGGCCCGCGCCACGCGCTGCGCGCCGATGGTGCCGCCAGCGCCGCCCACGTTCTCGACCACCACGCTCTGGCCCAGGCGCTTGGCCAGCTCTTCGCCGAACAGGCGCGCGGTCAGGTCCACGCTGCCGCCCGCCGGATAGCCGACCACCAGCGAGATGGCGCGCTCGGGATAATCGGCGTGCGCGGAAGACGCCGCGACGAGCGCGGAGACGGCACAGAGCGCGGCTAGCGTGGCGCGCAACGGATGCAGGACGGATTTCATGTTTTCTCCCTGGGGTGCTGTGGCGGACGGCGGCGCCGTCTCATTTGATATTTCGGGAGCTATTCTCGGACGTACACCAGGGACATCCCGTGCCAAGTCGGCACATGCCGGTGCGGATTCAGCACGCGTGCACCCTGCGCCCAGCGGATTTCAGGCCTTGCGGCTGGCCGTGGCTTCCCAGGCCGCTTCGGCCAGGTCCGCCAGCCGCGCCCGCGAGCGG
This sequence comes from Achromobacter sp. D7-1, assembly GCF_059760445.1. Classification (NCBI taxonomy): domain Bacteria; kingdom Pseudomonadati; phylum Pseudomonadota; class Betaproteobacteria; order Burkholderiales; family Alcaligenaceae; genus Achromobacter; species Achromobacter sp. D7-1. The sequence continues at coordinate 10,488 of NZ_JCBAMT010000019.1, forward strand.
TACAGCCGCACCTCGAAGGAGATTTCCTCGCTGCGGCCGCCCAGGGCGGCCAGCGCGCCGCGACGGCAATCCGCCGCCACCATGGACCAGGGCAGCCAGGCCACCCCCAGCCCCTTGGCGACCGCGCCATGCGCCGCGTCCAGCGAATCGCTGCGCAGGAACGGCGCCAGGGCATAGGGCGTGGCCTCCAGGCGGTCGCCCACGATGCGCTCCATCGCCAGGCCGCCGGCGTAGGTAATCAATGGCACGGACGGCCCGCCTTCCTGCAGCACGTAGCGCGGCCGGCCACGGGAATCGGCCTGGCTGACGGGCACCAGCTTGTCGGTGCCCAAGGTCATGTAGCGGTAGCGCCCCGGACTCAGCTGCACCGACAGGGCCGGATGCTCGTAGCAGCACAGCAGGTCCACGCGGCCCTGTTCCAGCCGGGCCGCCATGTCCTGCATCATGCCGGTGGACAGCTCGACCTGCGTGCCCTCGGTCAGCACTTTGGGCGTCCGGTGGCGCAGGCGCGCGATCCAGTCCGCCACCAGCGTGCGGGCCAGGCTGCGGCCGGTGGCGATGCGCAGCACGGCCTCGCCGCCCGCGCCGAAGCTGCGGATGCGGTGGCGCACCTGCCCCATCTGCTCCACCACCTGGGTCGCCGTCTTGAGCAGAGCCTCGCCTTCGGCGGTCAGGACCACGGGCAGGCGCTGGCGCTCGATCAGCGGCGCGCCAGCCCAGGCCTCCAGCGCGCGGATGCGCCGGCCGAAAGCCGGATGCGTGACGTGGCGCAGCTCGGCCGCGCGCACGAAGCTGCCGGTCTGCGCCAGGGCAATCAGGTCTTCAAGAAGTTTCAGGTCGGCCATGGGCGTCAAGCTTACGCCATCGGCCGGCGCGTCACCGGGCGCCCAGCCCCATCATCGCCAGGGTGGCGCGGGTCAGGTCGCTGTCCGGATCTTCCAGTTCATTGACCAGGTCGAAGTGGTTGCAGTGCGGCGTCGGGATGCGGGTGGACGCCAGGCCCGCGGCATTCCAGGCGGCTTCGTATGCCGCCGTCTGGTTCTTGAAGCCCTGGGTCTCCAGCCCGCCCACCGCCAGCAGCATCGGACCCGCGCGTTCCGGCAGATGGAAGATCGGGCTTTGATGCGCCGCCTGCTCGGGCGTCAACTGCAACCAGGTGTTCGGCAGGACGTCGCACAGCGGCCGCAAATCGAACAGCCCGCTAAGCGCCAGCGTGCCCTTGATCACGTCGTCCGGCACGCCATACCGCGCCGGCCAGCCGGGCGCGACCAGCATGCCGGCCAGATGGCCGCCCGCCGAGCTGCCGCTGACGTAGATCCGTTCAGGGTCCACGCCATAGGCCGCCACGTTGCGGTACAGCCAGGCCACGGCGGAGCGCACCTCGCGCACCACTTCGCCCAGGGTAGCCTCGGGCACCAGCGTGTATTCCAGCGTCGCCACGGCGGCGCCTGCGGCATTGAAGGCTCCGGCCATCACGGGCGCATCTTCCTTGCGCTGCGCGCGCCAGTAGCCGCCGTGGATGAACACGAACAGCGGCGCCGGCGCCTGCGAGGCGGCAGGCAAGAAGAGATCCAGCCTTTCGTCCTGGCCCATGCCGTAATGCAGGTCCAGCACGCCGGGACGACGCGTGCGCACCCGGGCCGAGGACTCGGCATAGCGACGCACGCAGGCGTCGAAATCCGGCACCGATTCGCGCGCGTTGTACTGGACCTCGCGCTCGGCGATGGTGGGGAAGAAGAGGTCGATGTCGGAGTTATGCATGCCTGGCCTGCGAGTGGGGCTGCGATTGGGGCTGGGAAATGATGCGTTCGATGAACTGCGCGGTCTTGCGATAGTGCGCGGCCAGCATGGCGACCGAGCCTTCCACGTCGCGCGAAATGGCGGCGTCCAGCAGCTGGCGGTGTTCGTCGTCGACGCTGCGCTCCGGCCCGTAGGCGGTTGCGCCGGCGCGCGCCGGACGCCGATAGCGTTCAGTCTGCGCATAGAGCTGGGTGGACAGGTCCAGCAGCCAGTGGGAACGGCAGGCGCCAATCAGCGCGTGGTGGAACTCCAGGTGCCGCGCCTCCAGCAGCTCGTCCAACTCTTCCGAAGGCTGGGCGGCGGCCTCGGCGCGCTGCGCGGCCAGGGTCAGCGCATGGTACGCGCCGACCAGCCGCGTTTCCCAGGCGTCGTCGGCGTTGGCCAGCGAGCGGCGCAGCGCATCGCAATCGATCAGGATGCGGGTTTCACAGGCGTCCCACATTTCCTCGACCGACAAGGGCGCGATGCTGAAGCCGCGCGAGGTGGTGCTGATGACCATGCGTTCGCTGCGCAGGCGGTTGAGGGCTTCGCGGATGGGGGAAAAGCTGCTGCCGTAGCGCTGCTTCAGCAATTCCAGCCGCAAGGACTGGCCCGGCGCGAAGGCGCCGCGCATGATGTCGCGCCGCAGCAGGCGGTAGACCTGCTCCGACAGCGTGATTTCCTCCACGCCCGCGCTCCCGTCCGATCCGGGATCGTCCTGGCGGGAAGCTTTGATTCTAGGCTTCAAGATGGTCTCCAGATGTCAGCGGCCGGGGCGCGGATCCGCGCGCAGGCGGCCCATTCTACCTGCGCCCAACCGGCCGGCAGCGGCGTGTATCCGTCCCCGGCTGCCGAGCCGTGATCCACGCTCCATGGCCTGCTCATATGCCCAGGTAACGCTGCGCCAGCTCGGGCTGGGCGGACAGTTCCGCGGGCTGCCCCGACCAGGCCACCCGCCCCTTGTCGACGATGTAGTGGCGGTCCACCAGCGTCGCCATTTCAGGCAGGTTCTTGTCGATGACCAGGATGGTCTGGCCTTCGCCCTTGAGCGCCCGCAGGCAGCGCCAGATCTCCTGCCGGATCAGCGGCGCCAGCCCCTCGGTCGCTTCGTCCAGGATCAGGAGCTTGGGATTGGTCATGAGCGCGCGGCCCACCACCAGCATCTGCTGCTCGCCGCCGGACAGGGTCCGCGACGACTGTCCGCGCCGTTCCTTCAGGCGCGGGAACAGCGTGTAGACGCGTTCCAGGTCCCATCCGCCCGGCGCGGCACGCGAGGTCGCGACCAGGTTCTCCTGCACCGTCAAGGATCCGAACACCCTCCGGCCTTCCGGCACCAGCCCCACGCCCAGCCGCGCCACGCTGCTGGGCGCGGCGCGGCCCAGCGTGCGGCCGCGGAACTGCACCGCGCCGCCGGTGGCGGGCAGCATGCCCATCAGGGTCTTGATCGTGGTGGTCTTGCCCATGCCGTTGCGCCCGATCAGCGAGATCACCTCGCCCTCGCTGGCCTCGAACGACATGCCGAACAGCACCTTGCTGGAGCCGTAGCCGCCGGTCAGCCCTTCAACCTTCAACATGTTCTTCTCCCAGATAGGCGGCGCGCACCTCCGGATGGCGGCGCACCTCCTCGGGCGAGCCGCTGAACACCACCCGGCCGTAGACCAGCACGCTGATGCGGTCGGCCAGCGCGAAGACCGCGTCCATGTCGTGTTCCACCAGCAGGATGCCGTAGTCGCCCTTCATGCCTTGCAAGAGCCGCGTCATGCGCGCCGATTCCTCGGGTCCCATGCCGGCCATGGGCTCGTCCAGCAGCAACAGGCGCGGCGCGCGCGCCAGCGCCACCGCCAGTTCCAGCTGCCGCTTCTCGCCGTGCGCCAGGTCGGCCGAACGCACGTGGCGGCGGTCCTCCAGCCCCACGTGCGTCAGCCACTGCATGGCCTCGGTCTTCAACGCGGCGTCATGGCGCGGGTTGGACCAGGCCTGGAAGGCGCGTCCGCTCTTGAGCATGCGCGACAGGATCACGTTCTCCAGCGCGGTGTACTCCTGGCACAGCTCGGTGATCTGGAACGAACGTCCCAGCCCCAGGCGGGCGCGCTCAAAGGCGCGCAGCGCGGTTACGTCCTGTCCGTCCAGATGGATGGTGCCGGAGTCCGGCCGGATCTCGCCGCAGATCTGCGCGATCAGGGTGGACTTGCCCGCGCCGTTGGGGCCGATGATGGCGTGAATCTCGCCGGCGCGCACGTCCAGGTCCACGCCATTGGTCGCGACCACCGCGTCGAAGGCCTTGCGCAGCTGCGTCAGGCGCAACAGGCTGGCGCTTGCATCAGTCGGCATGGCGCGTCTCCAGCAACTTGCCGAACAGGCCCTTCTCGCCCCACAGCACCACCAGCACCAGGATGGGTCCCATGTACAGCAGCCAATGCTCGGTCAAGGACGACAGCATCTGCTCCAGCCCCAGGAACACCGCCGCGCCCGCGATCGGCCCCAGCAAGGTGCCCACCCCGCCCAGGATCACGATGGCCATGAGTTCGCCGGACTTGGTCCAGGCCGCCATGTCCGGCGTCACCAGCCCGGCATAGTTGGCCCACAACACCCCGGCCAGGCCCGTGCCCATCGCCGACAGCACGAAGGCGCTGAGCCGGTATGGCGTGGGCGCCACGCCCAGGTTGATGGAACGCCGCTCGCTCTGGCGCAGCGCCTGCAGCACCATGCCGAAACGCGAGTTGGTCACGCGGATGCACAGCAGCGTCCAGAGCGTCAGCAGCGCCAGGCACACATAGTAGAAAACCATGGGGCTTTCCAGATTGATGCCCGGCAGCTCATTGCGCTGCGGAATCATCAGGCCGTCGTCGCCGCCGTAGAACTGCAACGACACCAGCACGAAGTACACCATCTGGCCGAACGCCAGCGTGATCATGATGAACTGCACGCCGCGCGTGCGCAGCGCCAGATAGCCGAACAGCCAGCCGGCCAGCGCGCACACGATGAGCGCTATCGGCCACACCACCAGCGCCGCGTTGCTGCCGGCCCAGCCGAAGATCGGGCCGGCCTCGGCCGTGTGGAAGGCGATGATGCCCACCGCGTAGCCACCCAGCCCGAAGAACATGGCGTGGCCGAAACTGACCATGGCGCCGTAGCCGATCACCAGGTCCAGGCTGACCGCGGCCAGGCCGTAGATCAAAAAGCGCGTCACCACGCCGATCAGAAAGGGCGAGCCCGATGCCAGCGCCGCGGCCGGCAGCAGGATCAGCACCGCCAGGCCGCCCAGGCCCCAGCGGGCGCGGTTCGTAAGTGTGTATGCCATCTTCATCCTCGCGCCGGGAACAGCCCGCCCGGCTTGGCGATCAGCACGATCGCCATCAACACATAGATGCTGGCCGACGCCATGCCCGCGGCCAGCGGGTCCGCCGTGGCCGGCGAAAACATGGTCGACAGCAGCTGCGGCAGGAACGCGCGCCCCAGGCTGTCCACCATGCCCACCAGCAGGGCGCCGGCCAAGGCCCCGCGCACCGAACCGACTCCGCCGATCACGATGACCACGAAGGTGGTGATCAGGATGCGTTCGCCCATGCCGATTTCCACCGCCAGCAGCGGCGCGGCCATCACGCCGGCCAGCCCGCACAGCAGGGCGCCCAGGCCGAACACCAGCGTGTAGAGCTTGCGGATGTCTATGCCCAGCGCGTCGACCATCTCGCGGTCGTCGGCGCCGGCGCGGATCAGCATGCCGATGCGCGTGCGGTTGACCAGCCACCACAGGCCCACCGCCACCAGCGCGCCGATCGCGATGAAGGACAGGCGGATCAGCGGATACTGGAATCCAGGCGCCAGCGTCACCGCGCCTTCCAGGAAGCTGGGAATGCCCACCAGCGGCGGGCGCCGGCCGAAGATCAGGCTGACCGCTTCGTTGGAGAACAGCAGCAGGCCGAAGGTGGCCAGGACCTGGTACAGGTGATCCCGCTTGTACAGCTTGCGTATCACCAGCACTTCGACCGAAATGCCGTACAGGCCCGCCCCCAGCAGCGCCGCCAGCACGCCCGCGAGGAACGAGCCGGTGGTGCCGATGGCGTACGCAGCGCAGTACGCCCCCACCATGTAGAACGAGCCGTGCGTCAGGTTGACCACCCCCATGATGCCGAAGATCAGCGTCAGTCCGGCCGCCAGCATGAACAGCATGGCGCCGAACTGCAGCCCGTTGAGCAGCTGTTCAAACAGGAGCGTCATGACGGCATCTTGCAGAATTGCGCGTAAGCGTCCTTGTCATCGGACACCAGCTTGCGGACCAGGTGCGGCGACAGGCTGCCGTCGGTGCCCTTCTCGATGCGCATCAGATAAAGATCCTGGATCGGATGCTGGTTGGTGTTCATGCTGAATTTGCCGCGCAGCGACGTGAACTCGGGCTGGCGCAGCGCGGCGCGGAATTCCGCCGCCTTGGACAGGTCGCCGCCGGTGGCCTTGAGGCCCGCGCCGATCAACTGCGCGGTGTCGTAGGCCTGCATGGCGTAGTCCGTCGGCACGCGGCCGTAGGCTTCCTTGAACGCCTGCACGAAGGCTTTCGATTGTGCGTTGTCGAAGTCCTGCGACCAGATGCCGGTGATGTAGGCGCCGGCCGAGGCGTCGCCCGTGGCCTTGATCATGCGCGCGTCCATCGAGAAGCTGGGCATCAGCATCGGGATGCTCTTGTTCAGCCCGGCCGCCGCATATTGCTTGACGAAGTTGATGCCCGTGCCGCCCGGATGGAACTGGTAGATGGCGTCGGGAGCCAGCGAGCGCAGGCGCGCCAATTCCACCGAGAAGTCCGATTGGTCCAGCTTGGTGTAGATCTCGGCCACCACCTCGCCCTTGTAGGTGCGCTTGAAGCCTTCGATGGCATCGCGGCCCGCCTGGTAGTTGGGCGCCAGCAGCACGACCTTCTTATAGCCCAGTTCGTTGGCCGCTACGCCGCCAGCCGTGTGGAAGGCGTCGTTCTGGTAGGACGCGACGAAGTAATTGGGATCGCACTTTTCGCCCGCGAAATTCGACGGGCCAGGATTCAGGCTGACGTAGAACGCGCCCGACTTCACCACGCTGGGCACCACCGCCGCCAACACGTTGGAGAAGTTCACGCCGGTATAGAGCTTGACGCCCGATTGCAGCAGGCGGTCGGCCGCCTGCTTGGCGTTGGCGGGCTTCAGGCCGTCGTCCTCGATCACCAGCTGCACCGGCACGCCGCCCAGCTTGCCGCCGCCCTGCTTGATGGCCAGGTTGAAGGCATCGCGCTCGTCTTCGCCGATGTAGCCCGCCGGCGTGGACAAGGTGGCGATGAAGCCGATCTTGACCGGTTCCGCGGCCTGAGCCGCCCCCATGGACGCCGCGGCGCCCAGCGCGACGGACAACGCGCCGCCCAGTATCTGTTTCTTGATCATGTTTTCCCCTTGGAGACTGCGTTGCCCGCCGCCCCGGCGGCTGGGTGTTTTAAACGGCCACCACCGGATGGCGCAGCGTGCCGATGCCTTCCACGCAAGCCACCACCACGTCGCCCGGCCACAGCCATTCCTGCGGCTTGCGGCCCGCGCCCACGCCCTCCGGTGTGCCGGTGGCGATGATGTCGCCCGGCTCCAGCGTGATGCCCGCGCTGATGTCCGATATCAGGAACGGCACCTTGAACAGCATGTGGCGCGTGTTGGAGCCTTGCTTCTTCTCGCCGTTGACCGTCAGCCACAGGTCCAGCACCTGCGGATCCGGAATCTCGTCGGCGGTCACGATGCAGGGGCCGAAGGGCGCGTAGGTGTCCTGGCCCTTGGAATAGATCCACTGGCCGGCGCGGCGGCAATCGCGCGCGCTCATGTCCAGCATGACGCTGTAGCCGAATACGTAGGAGAGCGCATCGGCCTCGGCCACGCGCGAAGCGCGGCGGCCCATGATGACGGCCAGCTCCACTTCCCAATCCAGCTGTTGCGTGATCTTGGCGTTGTGCTCGATGGCATCGCCCGGGCCGATGACGGTGGTGGGCGGCTTGGAGAAGATCACCGGCTGCTTGGGCAGGTCGGCCGAGGTATCCAGCGTGCGGCTGGATTCCGCCACATGCTCCACGTAGTTCAGGCCGATGCCGAAGATGTTCTTGCGCGGGCGCGGGATCGGCGCCAGCAGCTTGACGTTTTCCTGCGGCAGCGCGCTGCCCACGGGCCAATTGCCGCGATAGGCCTCCATCAGCTTGCTGGCCTGCGCCACGGCCACGGGGCCCAGGTCGATGAAGGCCAGCATATCGTCGGGCAGGTCCACGCCGCCGGCGCGGCCCAGCAGGGCCAGGTCGATCACATAGCCTTCGGCCAGCGCGCCCAGTCGGGCAGCGGCGGTGGGATGAGCGCGAAAAGTCACCAAGCGCATAGGAACTCCATAGATTCAGGACGAGTTGAGTCAGGCGCGCGGACAGCGCCCGCGCGGCGGATAAAAATTCGATAGGGAACGGGCAGCGCTAGATCAGCACTTGGTGGCCGTCGTTTTCCTTGACCGCTTCTTCGCGGTAGAGCGCCAGCGCGCGCATTACGGGCAGGTCGTTGAAGCTGAACAGACAGGCGTCGTCGTTGGACGAGAGATTGACGTGTTCGTGGATGGCCCAGGAAGGCACGCAGAAGATGTCGCGCTCGGTCCAGTCGTAGCGCTTGCCGTCGATGATGGAGTAGCCGCTGCCCTTGGCCACCTGGTAGATGAAGCTGCCGGTGTGGCGATGGGCCTGGGTGTGCTCGCCGGGCCGCAGCAGCTGCATGCTGGCGCCGATGGTGGGCATGACCGGACCGCCCGTGGCGGGATTGACGTATTCGAGCAGGATGCCGTCGTAGGGACTGCCGGCGGTGGTGCGCGCATAGCGGCGCAGCGCCTCGTAAGTCGGCTCCCATTCGTACTTGAAGAGCGGCGAATACGGCTTGGTCCAACCGGACACCTGAGGCCGTAGCGCCGCGTTGGCCCAGGCGGCGGTGGTGTCGTCCACCGGATAGGTTACGGTCTGGTTCAAGTCGGGATGCACGGCGTAGAAGCCGGCTTCCATCGCATTCACCAGCGGAATGTCCAGGCCGTCCTGCCAGATGCAGGTGGTGCCGTCCTCGGCCACGCCATGCTCGTGCCAGGTGCCGTTGGGGGTCAGCACGAAATCGTTCGCGCCCAGCGTCATCTTGTGGCCGTCGACCACGGTGAACGCGCCCCGCCCTTCCATGATGAAGCGCAGCGCCGAATGCGAGTGCTTGTGGGCGGAAGCCAGCTCACCCGGCTTCATCACCTGCAAGCCCGAATACAGCCAGCCCACGGCGGCGGCCACGTCGCGCCGGCCCGGGTTGTTCAGATAGATCACGCGGCGGCCGGCCTCTTCGGGCGAAACCAGCTCGGCGGAGCGCAGCACGTGGCCGCGCAGGTCCTGGTAGCGCCACACCACCGGCACCGAGGCCGAACGCGGCGCCCAGGGCTCGATCTTGTTCGCCACCGTCCAGAGGGCGCCGGTTTCCAGGCGCGCCAGCTCCTGGTAATAGGCGATCAGCTCGGGCGAGTCGGCCACATTGGCGCGGCCTATGGTCTCCTCGCGGTACGCGTCATAGCGGTTCGCTTCCATCCCTTGCCTCTTTTTATAAAAATATAAATATTTTCGAAAATAATAGAGGTGAGTCGCAAATCGGGCAACGAGCGCGCGCTAGGTGTTTTCCCAGGGCGATTGAAAATTATTGGCGCGACGTCAAACAATACTGTACAAAAACACAGTACAACGTGATACATTTCGCTCGCCTAAAAACTGTCGTCCAGGAGAACCCTGTGTCCGAAGCTGCCCATCTCGTCCAGTACATCGTCGTTCCCTACCGCGCCGCCGCCAATGGCGTCGCCCCTGGCGAGATCCGTCCCGCCAGCAGCGAGTTCGGCGCCATACGCATCGCAAACTCCATGGCCTCCAAGTTCGCGGGCGTCGCCGCCTACGAAGTGCTGATCGACAAGGAAACCGGCGACATGGAATCGCCGCGCATCCTCATGCAGATCGGAACCGTGCCGGCGCTGGACGATTGAACACAATGCGCCGCCGGGCCGCACGCCGCCCGGCTCACCGTCACTCGTCCTCATCGCGGAAGCCGGGCTATAGATTTTCCTTGGTCGGTATGAACTTTTATTAGCTTCACCGGTGAACAGCAATGCGGCAGGATTCATGCCTTCGAGCGGTCTTCCTTCCCATTCTTCCCACCAAGAAGCAGCATGATTCGCCGACTTCCCTTGCGGTGCTCCGCCATGGCCGGGCTCTTGTCCGTTGCTTGCGCCCTGCTGCCTGCGGCGCGGGCGGCCGAGCCCTCCGACTGGCCCACCAGGCCCGTGACGCTGGTCGTGCCTTTTCCTCCTGGCGGAGGCAATGACGCCGTTGCGCGCCAGATCGCGGGTCCCACCGGCCAGGCGCTGGGACAACCGCTGGTCATCGACAATCGGCCGGGAGCCGGAGGCACCATAGGCTCCGCGGCCGTCGCCCGGGCCCGCCCCGATGGCCATACGCTGCTGCTCTGCTCCACCAGCAGCCTGGTCGTGGCTACGGCGCTCTACCCCGACCTGCCGTATCGCGTCGACGATCTGGTCCCCGTCGTCCACATTGCCAATACGCCCATGATATGGGTCGCCGATCCCGGCGCGCCCGCTTCCAGTCTCAAGGAATTCATCGCGGCGGCGAAGCAGGCTCCCGGCAAATACAGCTTCGCCTCGGGCGGCAGGAACACCATGCCCCACCTCGCCGGCTTGGCGGTCAAAACCCGCCATGGCCTGGACATGCTGCATGTGCCTTACCGCGGCTCCACGCCCGCTTATGGGGATCTCGCCACGGGGCGAGTGAACCTGATGATGGACAGCATTGTTTCGGCGCTGCCCTTTGTCGAGTCTGGCCGCGTCAAGGGACTGGCCGTCAGCATGGCTCAGCGCATGCCCCAGCTTCCGTCCGTACCGACTTTGGCCGAACAGGGCCTGGACGACTTGAACTTCATGGGCTGGGTCGGCATTTGCGCGCCGCGCGATACGCCGCCCGAGATCGCCGCCAAGGTCGCCCGCAGCGTGCAACGGGCCTTGGCCGAACCGGGGCTATTGGAAACTCTCGCCAGGCAGATTGTGGAATCGGTAGGCGCAGGCCCCGAAGCGTTTGCGCGGACAATCGCGCACGATGCCCTGGTGTGGCGGCAGATCATCGCGGCGTCTCGCGCAGAACAAGATTGACGCCGCGCGGCCACTGAATCCATGACCGGTTCGTCATTCCGCAAGCGATGGATCTTTCAACAAACCGTTCGAAACCTGCCACGCAACCTCGCAGATGCACTCGGCCATGGCGGCGCGCAGCGGAATCGAGGGCTGATCGATGTACGAAGCAAAGTAGGTCTGGTTCGGAAACGGCCTGGAGAACGGGATCGGCAACAGCTTGCCCGAATCGAGTTCATCGCGAATGAGTTCGATCGGCACGACCGCGTATCCGGCGCCCGCGCGAACCAGGCGCAACATGACCGAAAACGACCTCACCACGATCAGCTTGAAGCCTTGCATCTGGGGCGCTGCAAAGTACGTGGCGATAGCGGAATACGCCAGCGAATCCACCGGATAGCACAACAGAGGCAACTGCTTCAACCGGTCCAGCGACGGTTCGATATCGCCGGCCATCAGGCTGGGACTGCAGACCCAGATGTACTCCAGTTCGAGCAGCTTCCGGTTGATCACGGTCGGCTCTTCGATGCTGCCCAACAGCAGCCCTATGTCGAGCTGCCCCTCAAGCAGTTGCTGGCGGATGTCGGTGCTGGTCAGCGACTGCAAATGCACCGTGACGTTGGGCCATTGCCTGGCCAGCGTCGCGACCATGGGTTCGAGGATCGCTTGCGCGACTGTCCCGCTAAGGCCGATGCTGATCTGGGAAAGTCTGGCGTCGGTGGTCGCGAACCTGCCGGTGAATGCTCTTGCATGAGCCAGCAGTTCTTCCGCAGGCTCGAGCATTTCCAAGCCGACGGGCGTCAAACTCAGTTGCTTGCCTTTTTCCCGCACAAATACTCTGACCCCCAGCTCTTCCTCGAAGGCCGCTATGCGAGCCGAGACGGCCGCCTGCGAAGCGTGGAGTTCTTCCGCGGCCAATGTCATTTTCTTGAGCCTCGCGGCGCGGACAAAAGTTTCGAGAAACCGGAGATTCATGCGTGGATATCCTAAGCCTGAGACACAACCCAGTCCGCAGCTTGCGCCAGGACGATCCCGGTCCGACCCGGGACGGATGGTCAGAATCTAAAAGGGGACTGGGCTTCCATTGCTGCGATGCAGCACATCACGCTACCGGATTGCCGAGCGAGGGCTGAATCAGGAAGAAATGGAAGGGCCTTTAACCCCTTTTTTCTTCACGGCTCGCAGACGCTGGTACTGGCCTGCAGGCCTGAATGCAAAGCGGGAGACGAGGCTCCCGCTCATAATCCCAAGCGATTGATTTTAACGAATTTTCTTAGTTTTACGCAGTAAAAGCCCCTATCAAAACTTCGTGTTTTTCCGGCGTGCTCTGATCTTGTGACACTGCGCCAATCGAACTGAGACTATAAAATTTGATAGGTGCAATACTCCGCATGCTTCGGTGCAACAAAATTCCACGTTATTGCTATTGCTCCACCGTGCTTATGCTGCGTGGGATCATGTATTTACCTGCGCGTGCCCGCATGGTTTCCCAGGCCAGCCAAGCGGGAATCGTTGTCCCGATATTTAATAATCGGCAATAAAAAAACGCGGCCGATATTCCAAATTCATCACGCGCACAGGCAAGCAAACGTATCCAGAACCGGCGTCTGCCGTTGCCCAAACCCTGCTCCGCGTAGCGCTGATGGACCTGCTAAGTCAGCGCGATGCCGCCGTCGACGCGCAGATTGACCCCAGTAATGAAACTGCTGTCATCCGACGCCAGAAACAACGCGGCGCGGGCGAGCTCGGACGACTGGGCCAGCCGTCCGAGCGGAATCAACGAGGCCATGCCCTGCTCGAACGCGGGGCGATGCGCTTCGGCCACGCCGAGCTTTTCCAGAATCGGCGTATCGGTAGGGCCTGGGCTCAGTACATTGACGCGAATTCTCCTGGACTTGAATTCCAGCGCCCAAGCACGCGCAAAGGCTTCGACGGCCGCCTTGGAGCCGGCGTAGACCGCATGGTTTTCCAGCACCTTGGCGCTGGCGATGGAACTTGTGACGATGATGGAGCCGCCGTCGCGCATCAGCGGCAGGACGCCGGTGACGCCGAAGAAGACAGCACGCGTGTTGGTGCCAAACTGCGCGTCATAGCTGCCTACGCTCACGGCCGCAGAGGGTTCGATGTTGTTCATCCCGGCGTTGGCCATGTAGATGTCGACCGCGCCGAACCGTTCCCGGACCTCCGCCGCCAGCGCGGCGTGCGTGGCCAGGTCGGCAACGTCTCCCACCACGCCGAAGGCAGCGGCGCCAAGTCGCGCCACCGCCGCGTCGACGGCCTGCCGCCTGCGTCCGAGGATCGCGACGCGCGCCCCTTCGGCGATAAACGCTTCGGCCGCGGCGTAGCCGATGCCGCTATTGCCGCCGGTGACGACGGCGGTCTTTCCCAGTAGTTTGCCCATGATTTTCCTTCGCGGAGATGGACGCCAGGCGACACGGCATGACGCGTCGTCTGGCATACGCGCGTATCGACGCGCTCAGAAATCCCAGATGACCGGTACCCAGCGAAACGCATCGCCGTCGACCGCCACGCGGCCCACCGAGGGAAACGACAAGTGCGCTGCAACCAGCAGCCCGCGGTTCCGTGCCAGCTCCTGGAACAGGCCGATACGGACGCGGGCCGATTCCTCGGGGTCGTGTTCGAAGCCGTTTTGCCATTCGGGATGGTCGAATGCGACCGGGAACATCGCATCGCCGGCAAACGTCAACCGCTCGCCGCCCGAGACCAGATCGACCACGCTATGACCCGGCGTATGGCCGCCGGTCATGCGCACAATGACGCCCGGCGCCACCTCATGCCGGTCCTCGAAGAGACGCAGCTGGTCGCGGTACTCGTTGTAAAAACTGGTGGCAGTCGACTTCAGCACCGCGGGCACCGGCTTGGGCATGACGGTGTGCGAGAAATCCGGCGAGGTCCAGAACGCCACTTCGGTCGCGCACACATGGATGCGCACGTCGGGACGCAAGCGTTCCTTGACGCCCGGCACGAGCAGCCCGCCCACGTGATCCATGTGCATGTGGGTGATGATCACGTCGGTCACGGATTCCAGCGCGATGCCCGCGGACTCCAACCGCTGGGGGAACATTCCGGCGCGCGGAAAGCCTGCGAACTGCCCGCCCAGTCCCGCATCGATGAGGATGGTCTGATCGCCACTGCGGGCCACCATCACGTTCAGCGGCCAGTCGAACGCGTCGGGAGGCATGAACATGTGCTCCAGCCACGCCGCGAGATCGGCGGGGTCGGCATTGGTGGCCATCGTTGACGTTGGCAGCGGCAGCACGCCGTCGCTCACGACCAGGGCGTCGATGTCGCCGATCTGCACCGCGTAGCGCGACGGGACCAGATCGAGGGATTCGGTATTTTCTATGGCAAACATGGCGGTATCTCCAGAAAGGTGCGTCGCTCAGGCGGTAGCGCGAATGAAGGCGAGCAGGTCGGCGTTGATGCGGTCCTGCATGGTGGCGGTGAGGCCGTGCGGCGCGCCGGGGTAATAGATTTCCTTGGCGTTTTTCACCAGGCGCGCGGCTTTCTTCGCCGCATCGTGCACTGGCACGATCTGGTCGTCTTCGCCGTGCATGAACAGGGTCGGCACGTCGATCTTCTTCAGGTCCTCGGTGAAGTCGGTCTCGGAAAACGCCTTGACGCATTCGTAGGCGTTCTTCTGGCCGCTTTGCATGCTCCACAGCCAGAACTGGTCCAGCATGCCTTGCGAGACCTTGGCGTCGGGACGGTTGGCGCCATAGAAGGGGATGGCCAGCTCCTTGTAGAACTGCGAGCGGTCGCCCGCCACGCCGGCGCGAATGCCGTCGAAGACCTCGAGCGGCAAGCCTTCGGGATTGGCGGCGGACTTCAGCATCACTGGCGGCACCGCGCCGATGAGCACCGCGCGGGCCACGCGCTTGCTGCCGTGGCGGCCGATGTAGCGCGCCACTTCGCCGCCGCCGGTGGAATGGCCCACCATGGTGATGTGCTTCAGGTCCAGCGCCTCGATCAGTTGCGCCAGGTCATCGGCGTAGCCATTCATGTCATTGCCGGACGACGGCTGCGACGAACGTCCGTGGCCGCGGCGGTCGTGCGCGATGACGCGAAAGCCATTGTTCGCCAAGTAGTGCATCTGCCCGTCCCAGGCGTCCGCGTTCAGCGGCCAGCCGTGAGAGAACGTGACGACGGGACCGTCGCCCCAGTCCTTGAAGTAGATCTGCGTACCGTCGTTGGTGGTGAAGGTATTGCGGGTCATGGTCGTGCTCCGGTTGAGTGGCGCGATGCTTTGCGTCGGGAAGTGGGTGAAGGCATGGTAGGTGTGGGGTTGGGCGCGCGGTAGGCTCGTGGCGGGAAGCACGCTGTTGCGCCACGAGCACCAATGCGCATCGATGCGTCGACAGCGGGACCGCGAAGCACGGCTGCGCTGCTGCGTGCACGCGGACCTTGCACTTTCGGACGACCAAAAACCCGATTGTTGTCGCGCCGGCAACACCATGCGTCCTTGCATGGCTCTACCGCGTCATGCACGGCGCTCTTAGGATGTGTCCAGCCATATATCGCTGGACGTGCCGCTGCCGCCACCCCTGACGCACAGCCGCGCACCGACGTGGGGACCGACATCATGCATCTGGGAAAATCCTATCGCCTGGGCGAGTTCGTGATCTGGACCCGCAGAAAAATCTACGTGTTGCTCGCGCTGAGCCTCGCGCCTGCGCTGCTCTACCAGGTGGCCGGCCTGAAATGGCTGACGCTGCCCTTGTCGGTGGTATCGCTGCTGGGCACCGCCACCACCTTTGTCGTCGGCTTCAAGAACGTGCAGACCTATGCGCGTACGGTCGAAGCGCAGAAGATCTGGATGAGCATCGTCAGCGCCAGCCGCTATTGGGGCGTGATCAGCCGCAACTATGCCGGCGACGCCGAGCGCGGCGCGGCATTGGTGCAACGGCATCTGGCCTGGTTGACGGCGCTACGCTACCAACTGCGCGAGCCGCGCGTATGGGAGACCGTGGCCAGCCGCCCCAATGCCGAGTACCGCAAGCAGTATGTGATTCCGGAGCGCGCCGAGCCTTTGGAGTCCGCACTGTCGCGCTACCTGCCGGCGCAGGACGTCCCGGTCTTGATGCACGCCGATGACAGGGCCGCGCAGCTGCTTGCCATGCAGGGCCGGGCTGCCCGCGGCTTGCTGGATGCAGGCGCCATCACCGCAGCCGAATACGCCGATCTCAACAGCCGCATCCGCGAGCTGCTTGATCTCCAGGGGCAGGCAGAGCGCATCAAGAATTTTCCGTATCCGCGCCAGTACGCCATCATCAACACCCTGTTCGTGCGCGCCTTCTGCGTCGCGCTGCCGTTTGGCCTGACGGGCCAGTTCGCCCTGCTCGGCCAGGATGCCGGCGGCATCATGCAAGGCCAGATGGCATGGCTGGCGGTGCCGTTCAGCGTGATCATCTCGTGGATCTACACCTCGCTTGAGCAGGTCGGAGAAAGCACGGAGAATCCCTTCGAAGGCAGCGCCAACGATGTGCCCATCAGCCGCCTGAGCGCGATGATAGAGCGCGACCTGGCGCAGATGGCAGGCGACGCCGACCTGCCGGCGCTGCCCGTCGCGATGATCGCGCTGTAGGCGGCGCAGCCCGCTGCCGCCGACTGCGCGGAGCTGCCCGCCAGGAGCTGCCCGCCCGGCGATTTTCACGCTTGTCCTGCCTGGACTGCTGCGGCAAAATAGCCTGCCTCCCGCCCCCCTTCCTCCCCAGGCGTTGGCCTACCCCATGACCGGCTCCGTGACCCTGTTCGACCGCCATCGTCCTCGCCTGTACGCGATCGCCTACCGCATGCTGGGTTCGGTCGCGGAAGCGGAAGACGTGGTGCAGGACGCGTGGCTGCGCTGGCATGGCGCCGACCGCTCCTCGCTTGAGAACCCCGAGGCCTGGCTCGTCACCGTCACTACCCGTCTGTCCATCGACCGTCTGCGCGCCGCCAAGGCCGAACGGGAGAACTACGTGGGCGTTTGGCTGCCGGAACCCATGCTGATGGCCGCGCCATCCACGCCCGAACAGATCCACGAACTTGCCGACGATGTTTCAGTAGCGTTTCTGTTCATGCTGGAGCGCCTGTCGCCGGACGCCCGCGCGGCCTTCCTGATGCGTGAGGTGTTCGACGCCGACTACGAGGACATCGCGCAGACCCTGGACAAGACCCAGGCCGCGGTCCGGCAACTGGTGCGGCGCGCCAAACAGCAATTGCGCCAGGGTAGCCCGCGCGAGGCCGTGCCGCGCGCAACGCTGCAGCGGCTGCTGCAAGCCTTCGCCGACGCGATGCAACGCAGCGACTTCCACGGCCTGCACGCGCTGCTGAGCGACGACGCCGAGCTCATCGGCGACGGCGGCGCCAAGGTCAGCGCCTTCGCCAGCCTGGTGGGCGGCAAGCGGCTGGCGCAGCTGTTCTACGCCGGCAAGCGCCGCTACCGCGACGCGCTGCGCACCGAGGTGGTCCAGGTGAACGGGCAATGGACGCTGCTGCGTTTCATCGACGGCAATCTGGAATCCGTGCAGTCCTACGAAACGGACGGCAAGCGCCTGACCCGGGTACTGGTGCAGCGCAACCCGGACAAGCTCGCGCGCATCGCGGCCGCCCTGGCGCAACGCTGACACCGGTTGCGCCGGCTTTGGTGCATGGCGGGCAACATGGTGATCCCTGGCGCGGGCCTACCGCCGCGCCGCCCGCGCTTCTACGATGGGCCTGTCACCACTCCGACCAGGACAGGCCATGTCGAACCTCACCAAACTCACGTTGTCTTTCATCGCCGCCGGCGCGCTGCTGGGCCAACCCGCCCATGCCGCATCGCACCACGGGGCGCCTGCCGGCAAGCCGGCCGACCCCATCGTCACCGAAGTGATGAACAAGGATCTGCCGGACATCCCGGGCAGGGATGCGGTGATGCTCGTCGTCGACTATCCGCCCGGGGCGGCCGATCCCCTGCATCGCCACGACGCCTCGGCCTTCGTCTACGTGCTCGAGGGCAGCATCGTCATGCAGGTCAAGGGCGACAAGGAAGTGACGCTGACCCCGGGCCAGACCTTTTACGAAGGGCCGGACGACATCCACACCGTGGGCCGCAACGCCAGCCAGACCAAGCCGGCCAAGTTCGTGGTCGTGCTGATCAAGAAGAAGGGAGCCCCCGCCCTGATTCCCATTCAATAAGGGACGGACATAAGCTCCATCCTGGCCAGTCCCGGACACAGCATGCCCGGGGCTGGCCAGATTTTTTTCCGGGCCGCGTCACAAAAACGTCCCGCGCAACGTCTTAGAGGGTAGGATCAACCAACTCCGCGGCGCTGCCACCATGCCCACATCCCTCCCAGCCCCCTCGGTTACCCCTCCCGCCAACGGACCGGACTCGCTGGCCGACAGCTTCGCCACCAGCTACGCCGGCGTCATGGCCTTCATGGCCGTCGCCGTCGAAGGCAACTTCGCCAAGGCCGGCGACCGGCTGGGCATAGGCCGTTCGGCAGTCAGCCGCAGCGTGCAGAAGCTCGAGGACCAGCTGGGCACCCGGCTCTTCGTGCGCACCACGCGCAGCACCTCGCTGACCCCCGAGGGCCAGCGCTTCTACGAGCAATGCCATCCTGGCGTGGAGCGGATCATCCAGGCCCTGGACGACATGCGCGAGCTGCGCGAGGGCCCGCCTTCCGGCCTGGTGCGCGTCTGTTCCACCGTGGGCTTCGGCCGCAAGGTCGTGGCGCCCCTGCTGAATGACTTCCGCAAGGCCAACCCGAACATCTCGGTGGAACTGCTGCTGGATGACGGCCCGACCGACTTCACCACGGACCGTGTCGACGTATCCTTCCGCAACGGCCGCATGGAAGACAGCCAGGTAATCGCCAAGAAGGTGATTCCCATGCAGATGATGCTATGCGCGTCGCCCGATTACGCAGCCAGGCACGGACTGCCTCTCAGCGTCGACGAACTCTCGCGCCACGGCTGCGTGAATTTCCTGCTGGCATCGGGACGCGTATACGAATGGGAATTCAAGGTCGGCGGCCATCTGCGCAAGTTCGCGCCGCCCGCCATGCTGACCTTCAACGATGCCGATCTCGTCCTGCAGGCGGTGCTGGACGGCCATGGCATCGCGCAGATGGCGGGCTATCAGGTCTGCGAACACCTGCGCGCCGGCACGCTGGTCGCCTGCCTGCCGCAATACGCGCCCGACGACCGCGGCCACTATCTGTGCTTTCTCAGCCGTCAGCACCTGCCGGCGCGCATGCGCGTCTTCATCGATTTCATGACCGAACGCATCCGCGCACAGGACCTGCAGATCATCGACAGCTTGCTGTTGAAGCAGGCCTGAACGCTATTGAGTCAGGGCGACCACGCTGTGGATCCCGCCCTGGGCCATCTTGGAGTATGGGCACAGGCGTTCCGTATTGCGCACCAGCTCTTCGGCGATAGGCGTGGGCACGCCCGGCAGGTGGATGTTGACGTCCGCGGTCAACGCAAACAGGCCGTCGACGGGGTCGCGGCCGAACGAGATAGTGGCCGTGACCGAAGCGTCCGGGATGGCCAGCCCGGCGCGTTCCGCCAGCATCGCGAGCGCGCCGTGGAAGCATGCCGCATAGCCGGCGGCGAACAGCTGCTCGGGATTGGTGCCGCCGCCCGTGCCGCCCAGTTCGACCGGCAAGCGCAGCTCCACGATCAGTTCGCCGTCATCCGATATGGCCATGCCGGAGGCTCGCCCATGGGCGGCCTCCCCACCCCGCACCGTCACGCTGGTGGTGTACAGGGGATGGAAGTCCCCGCCTCGGTACTTTTCCAGGAGGCTCTGGGGAGGAGGCCGCAGTTTGCTCATGAACGTCCTTGTGTTCGCCGCTACTTTCTTGCGCCCGAACGGCTGAACCAGGTTTCGAAGTCGATCTTGCCCAGGCGCGGGCCAGCTCCCGGCACCAGAGTTTCATCTTCGAGCAGGGCGCCGAAATAGCGCGCGCCGGCGTCTGCCCGCACGCTGCGCGTGTCGCCGATCTTGGCCATGTAGCGTTGCACCAGGTCGGCCAGGCGCACCCGCTCGGGGCCGGCGATTTCCACGATGCCGTTCACCGGCGGCGCCAGCGTGGCATCGGCCATGGCCAGCGCCACGTCGTCGGAAGCGATCGGCTGGACGAAGGCCGGCGACAGCCGCACTTCCGTGCCTTCCGTCCCCGACTGCACGATGCCGCCCAGGAATTCGAAGAACTGCGTGCTATGCACGATGGTATAGGGGATGCCGCCCGCCACGATCAGTGCTTCCTGCGCGATCTTGCCGCGGAAGTAGCCGCTTTCGGCCAGACGCTGCGTCCCGACCACCGACAGCGCGACGTGGTGACGCACGCCGGCGCGGGCCTCCGCCGCCAGCAGATTGCGCCCCGAGGTCTGGAAGAACTCCAGCACGGCGCGGTCCTCGAACGACGGCGAGTTGGCGACGTCGACCACCGTGTCGACGCCGGCCAGCGCCGCATCCAGGCCTTCGCCAGTCATGGTGTTGACGCCGGTGGCGGGCGATGCGGCTATCGCCTCATGGCCGCGCTCATTGAGCAGTTTGACGAGTTTGGAGCCGATCAGGCCCGTGCCGCCGATAACCAGGATTTTCATGATGGTTCCTTAGTTGAACTTGGCGCGATCCAGGCCGTATGCCTTGTCGGCCGAACCGGGCACGGTGCGGAAGCCCACGTTGAGACGGTTCCAGCCATTGATGGCCATGACCGCGAAGCTGAGGTCCGAGATTTCCTTTTCGGACAATTGCGAGCGCACGCGTTCATAGATGTCGTCGGGCACGCCCTGCGCGCCCAGCGTGGTCAGCGCCTCGGTCCAGGCCAGGCAGGCGCGCTCGCGCGGCGAAAACTCGCCGGATTCGCGCCAGATCGCCACATGGTGCAGGCGCAGTTCTTGCTCGCCGTGGATCTTGGCGTCCTTCACGTGCATGTCCAGGCAGAAGCCGCAGCCATTGATCTGCGAGGCGCGGATTTCGACCAGGCGCAGGATCGGCTGCTCGATCGCGCCGGACTTCAAGAGCATGCCGAACTCGACGAATTTCTTGAACAGTTCGGGCGATTGCCCGTAGGCGTTCAGACGTTGACTCATGGTGACTCCTTCGATTGGTTGACAGGTGCAGGCTGTGTTGGACCGGGTGCGGTACGTGCCTGAACTACGCCCAAATCGTAGGGCCGCGTGGAGAGCGGCAGAAGACCTGCAAAGGGGACCATGATGTTGCCTCGATGGCAACAATGGTCTGTAGCGGCGGGCTGCCGTCCTTCAGTTCAAGATCGCGGCTCGACCCCGAGCTGCTTCATGGCCCGGCCGATCGCCTGGGGCGCGTAGTCGTCCCAAGGCTCGTTGCCCGCGTCCAGGCGGGTGTGGATATTGGCGATGGTCCAATGCGCCGACCCTTTCAACCCGTCCAGCTCATCCCAGCGCACGGGAACGGACACGCCCAGGCCGGGCCGGGCGCGCGCCGACCAGGCCGCCACCGTCGTAGCGCCGAAGCCGTTGCGCAAATAGTCGGCGAATATCTTGCCCACGCGGTTCTTGGGGCCGCTTTTGGCGACGAACAGCTTTGGCAGGGTTTGCGCCAGATGGCGCACCATGGCTTCGGAAAAGTCCTTCACGGCGTCCCAGCCGTATTGCTTGCGGATGGGAACGACCACATGCAGGCCCTTGCCGCCGCTGGTCTTCAGCCAGCCGCGCAGGCCGAGTTCCTGCAGCAGCACGCGCACCAGCTCCGCGCCCTGCTGGACCGCGGGCCAATCCACCCCTTCCCCGGGGTCCAGGTCGAACAGCATCCGATCCGGCTTGCCGATCGAGGTCTTGAGCGCGTTCCAGGTGTGGAACTCCACCACGTTCAGCTGGGCAGCCGCGAGTATCGCCGCTACGTTCGAAATTTCCATCAGGGAGGGATGCCCCGGATAGAGACGTTCGGGCAGCGCGGTCACCCCCGGGATAGGAGATTCCGAATGCCGCTGGAAGAAATGCTCGCCCTGGATCCCCGCGGGCGCCCGGACAAAGGAAACCGGCCGGCCGCGCAGGTGCTCCATCATCAGAGGCGCCACCAGTCCGTAGTAGCGGGCCAGGTCGAGCTTGGTCGCCCCGGAGGACGGATCGATCACGCGGTCGGGATTCGATAGCTTCATCCCCTTCGGAGGCTTTGCGGCCGCCCCTTCCTTGGCCTTGGCCGGGCTATTGCGCGCGGAGAGCTTTTCGGCTGGCATGGCGACCTCGCGAGTGATCTTCTTCGGTGGTTTGTCGGTACGTAGCCCTCGGAAAGTCGAATGGCGTACATGGCCGTCGCCGGTCCACTCCCCGAAAGAGACCTCTCCGATCAAGATGGGCTGGACCCAATGGACCTGTTTGAGGGCGCGCGGCTTGCCTTCGGTCAGGGCGCTGGTTTTCTGCTCGATGCCGGCCAGTTTGCGGTGCAGGTCGAGCAGCGTCCTGTCGTCGAAACCAGTGCCTACGTTGCCGGCGTAGCGCAGTGCTCGATCAGGCTCATGCACCGCCAGCAGCAGCGCGCCAAAGCCCTGCCGGCTGCCCTTGGGTTCGGTATAGCCCACGATGACGAACTCCTGCCGCTGGGTGCACTTGAGCTTGATCCAGTCGTCCGTGCGGCGCGACACATAGGGCGCGGACAGGCGCTTGCCGATGATTCCTTCCAGGCCCAGCTTGCAGGCCGAGGCGACCAGGTCCGCTGGCGGCTTGTCAAAGGCCTCGCTGAACTTCACATGCTTGCCCTTGCACCTGGCAATCACCTGCCGCAGCAGATCCCGGCGCAAGCTGAGCGGCTCGTCGCGCAGATCGCGCCCCGCCACATAGGGCAGGTCAAAGGCGTAGAACACGATATCCGCGGTACCCGCGGCGTCGAAGGCGTTCTGCAAGGCCTGAAAGCTGGGCACGCCTTCGCGCGTCAGCACCACGATCTCTCCGTCGATCCAGGCATTGGCAATCTCCAATGCCGCCAGTTCCTGGGCCAGGCGCGGCATCCTGGCCGTCCAATCATGGCCGTTGCGCGTGTACAGCTTCACGCTTCCGTCCTCCAGCCTGGCCAGGATCCGGTAGCCGTCGAACTTCATTTCATAGGACCAGCCGTCCGCGCCCCGCGGCACACCGTCAACCAGGGTGGCCAGTTGAGGTTTGAGCGACGCGGGCAGCACAGCGGCCTTGCCGGGCAAGGCCGCGACAGCTTCAACCGCCTTGGCAGCGCGAGCTTGCGGCTTGCTGCGCGCAGCCTCCGCCTTCTTCTTCGCCCTCAGCGGCACCACGCTGTCCGGCATCTCATCCACGACGCTGAAGTCCTGGTCCTCCCGCGCGTATTCGTCGCTCTCCTTGATCAACAACCAGGGCGGCTGTCGATCACTTTCTTTGCCCTTCATGCGGATCAGCGCCCAGCGCCCGCGCAGTTTCACGCCCTCGAGCGTGAATTTCAGATGGCCCGCCTTGTAGCCCTTCCGGGGATCGCCTATTGGAGTCCAGCGCCCCTCGTCCCAGATGATCACCTTGCCGGCCCCATACTGCCCCTTGGGGATGGTGCCTTCGAACTGGTTGTAGGCGATGGGATGGTCTTCTACCTGCACGGCCATGCGCTTGACGGAGGGATCGAATGACGGCCCTTTCGGCACCGCCCAACTCTTCATCGCACCGTCCAGCTCCAGGCGGAAGTCATAGTGCAGATGGCTGGCCCAGTGCTTCTGAATCACGAACACCAGGCCTGCGTCGCCGGACTCGCCGCCCTCGGGCGGTTCGGGCGTGACGGCGAAATTGCGCTTCTCGCGGTATTTCTTGAGACTGTCCGCCATTGCTAGGCCGCCTTTTTCGCCTGCCTGGCGCTCTTAGCGGCCTTCTTCGCGGGCGCCTTCTTCACAGCGGCGCTGCGCGGCGCAGATTTCTTCGCGGGCTTGGCCTCGGCCTTGGCACGCCCCTTGGACGTCCCGCCGCGCAGGCTGCGTTGCAGCAGCTCGGTCAGGTCGATCACGTTATCCGCATACGCCGGCGTTTCCTCCTGCGGCTCGATCACGGTTTCCGTCTTGCCCGCCTTTACCTTCTGCTCCACCAACCCCATGATGGCCGCCTTGAATTCGTCCTGGTAGTCCGCCGGGTCCCACTCGGCCGACATCTCTTCCACCAGCATCTTGGCCATCTTCAGTTCGGACGCGCTGGGCGACATGCTCTTGGCGCCGGCCTTGGGCAGGTCCAGGCCCTCCACGGACTTCACGTCATCCCCCCAACGCATCAGATTCAGGACCAGCGCGTCCCCCATCGGGATCAGCGCCGCCAGATGCTGCTTGGTCTGGATCACGACCTTGGCGATGCCGATCTTGCCGCTCTGGACCAGCGTGTCGCGCAGCAGCGCGTAGACCTTTTGACCCTTGTTGATCGGGGCGACATAGTAGGGACGTTCCAGGTAGACGAACGAGACTTCGGCCGCCTCGACGAATTGCTGGATTTCAATGGTCTGGGTGGTGCGCGGATAGGCGTCCGCTATCTCGTCGGGCGAGATGATGACGTACTGGCCGTCCTCGTACTCGACCCCTTTTACGATGTCCTTGGATTCGATTTCCTTGCCCGTGCGCTTGTTGATGCGCTTGTAGCCGACGGGGTCCATGGACCTGCGGTCGAGCCAGTCGAAATCCACGCCCGATTCCGTCGTGGCGGTATGCAGGCCCACGGGGATGTGGACCAGGCCGAAGGAGATCGCGCCTTTCCAGATGGTACGCGTGGCCATGAGCATTACTCCCTGGTGATGTGCGCGCGGCCTCGCCGTTTGGTCCAGATGCTGGCTTGGCAACCAGGACTCCGGCGAGACACTCGAAGCAGCAATTTCCATGCCCGGGGCCACGTCCGCGCCCATGCACGGCACCGCCGTTTCCCCGGAACGCCCTTCCCGCGCAGGCACGCCGCTTGCTGGACTGCCTGCCATGACATCCGCAACCCATCCCCGCACGGCGGGCATCGTGGCTGCCTTCCCCCGGCGCGCCCATGCCTCCGAACACGAAGTGGCTTCGCTGGACGCCCAGGCTTCCCGCGTGGCCGCGCTGCTGGGCAGGCGGTATGTGCCTGACTACCGGCCCAGCCGCCAACGGGGTGGACCCACGCCCTATTATGTGCCCGATCGCAGTCTGGTTGGAATGGCGCGCGCCGCCATCCTGGGCATCACCGGCGAAGCGGACCTGTATGGCGGCGTAGCGCCGCATGCGTTCGTGGCGACGAAATCCATCAGCCACGGGCTGGTCGGACCACAGGCCCGGCGCCCGGCCGGCTGGGCTGCCACGCTGGCAGACGCGCTGCGCGGCGTGGTGCTGGAAGGCTATACCGCCTTTTGCCCCGAAGACGCCCTGGCGGCAGGCCAGCGCCTGCTCGAGCGCGGCCCGATACGCGTGAAGCCCGTGGACGCCACGGCCGGGCGCGGACAGGTGGTGGCCAGGGACCTGGACGCACTGCGGGCAGCCCTGGCGGAACAATCCCCGCGGGTGATGGAACGGTTGGGCCTGGTGCTTGAGGAAGATCTCGAAGAGGTCGACACCTACAGCGTGGGCTGGGCCAAAGTCGGCGAGATCGAAATCGCCTACGTCGGCACGCAATCGCTGACCGACGACAACCAAGGCCGCCCGGTCTACGGCGGATCCGAATTGCGCGTGGCGCGCGGCGGCTTCGACGCTCTGCGCGCGCTGGACCTCGGCGACGACGAGCGCCGCGCCATCGACCTGGCCTGCCGATATGACGCGGCGATCTGGGCGGCCTATCCGGAATTGATCGCGTCGCGGCGCAATTACGACGTGGCGATCGGACGCACTGCGGATGGCGCCGCGCGCGCCGGCGTGCTGGAACAATCCTGGCGCGCCGGCGGCGCCAGCCTGGCCGAGCTTGCGGCCATGCAGGCATTCGCGCTCTCGCCCGCGTTGATGGAGGTGCGCGCCGAAACGCGCGAACGTTATGGCGCGGGTGAACCCCTGCCCATCGCGCAACGGCTGGTGTTCCATGGCGTAGACAGCGCCATCGGCCAGATCAGCAAATCGGGAGGCATCGTGGAGACGGAAGATGGCGGCGCATAGCACCCCGACGGCTCTGGAGGTTGATGACGTTAAGCTGGAGGCGACCTTTCTCACTCCAGAAGACAAGGTGCCCGGCGTGCTGTTCATCCACGGCTGGGGTGGCAGCCAGGAATTCGACCTGTCGCGCGCCAAAGGCATCGCCGCACTGGGCTGCGTCTGCCTCACCTTCGATCTGCGCGGCCATGGCGGTACGCGTGCCCAGCAACTCCAGGTGACCCGCGAAAACAATCTGCGCGACGTGGTGGCAGCCTATGACAGGCTGTCGCTCCATCCGTCGCTGGATTCCGGCTCGATCGCGGTGGTGGGCAGCAGCTATGGCGGCTACCTGGCCGCCCTGCTCTGCACCCTGCGCCGCGTGCGTTGGCTGGCGCTGCATGTGCCCGCGTTGTACCGCGATGACGAATGGTTGGTGCCCAAGAACCAGCTCAATCGCGACACGCTGCGCGCCTACCGCAGCGCCTACGTGCCGCCGGAGGAAAACCGCGCCTTGAAGGCCTGCACCGAGTTTTCCGGCGACGTGCTGCTGGTGGAGGCGGAGAACGATATCTACATCCCCCACTCCACCATCATGAGCTACCGCTCCGCCTTCCGCCGATCTCACTCCTTGACCCACCGGATCATCGACGGCGCCGACCATGCGTTGACGGAAAAACCCGCGCAACGTGCGTACACCTCCATCCTGGTCAACTGGGTGACGGAGATGGTGACCGGCGCCCGCATGGGAGAGGGGCGCACAAGCATCTGATGACGGGCGCCAAACAGGACGGCACGGCGGGCAGCCATGCCGTCCGCTCACTGCGCTCACTGATAGCGATTCGCCTTGGTCACAGACTTGGAACTGCCGAGCGCCGCTGGCCGGCCAATAATGCCCGGCTTTTTCCCGAGGGCTCCCCCGCTGACCTGGTGGGTTTCCTTGGCGTTCAAGGGCCGGATCCGTTGATCGACCGTACCCTGTTGCCCTGCTTGCTCCGTTTTCTTCATGTCCGTCTCCCGCTTCGTGCTGACGAAGTAAGCCGCGCCAGCGTCGGCCGAGTATCAAGGGGGGACGACACTGGTCCACGTCCCTGCGGACAGGAGCGTCGGCGCCCCACCCATTGAAAGACTCGATGCGGAAAGTAGCAGGAGGCGGGCGGCGGCGAATCGGTCTT
This sequence comes from Achromobacter sp. D7-1, assembly GCF_059760445.1. Lineage (NCBI taxonomy): Bacteria > Pseudomonadati > Pseudomonadota > Betaproteobacteria > Burkholderiales > Alcaligenaceae > Achromobacter > Achromobacter sp. D7-1. The sequence continues at coordinate 37,636 of NZ_JCBAMT010000019.1, forward strand.
TGGTCGTAGGTCCGCACGCGCATTCGCTCCCCTTGCAGCCGGCACGACGGCAATCCGGAAGCCACGCGGAATTTCCATCCCTACGACTAAAGACCGATGCGCCTGCACCGGTGCGCTGCTACTGTCCGCCCCGAGCATTGCCAGTTTGGGAGCCGGGCTTCCCGTCTGCAGCGCATCGCGGCGAGAACCTGGTTCCGGGTGATGCTCGGCCGACGCTGGCGCGGCTTCATTCGTCAGCATGCAGCAGGAGATAAAGATGGAAAAAACTGAACAGCCCGATCAGCGGCGCGACGCGGAACAACAGGTCAGACCCTTGAGCGCCGAGGAAACCCGGGCGGTCAGCGGCGGCTGGGGACCGAACCGTACCAATATCACCTTTGCCCCCCAGAAAAGCGGCTGGCCCGCCGGCAAGACGCTTTACATGCCGAAGTAGTCAGTAAGGATCCGGGCCACATCGGACGGATGCCCCAACTGGCATCCGATTTCATAGCGCGGCGGCGCGTTCGCCGCGGCTTTTTTTCCGCCATGCCGGCCGGCTTTTGCTCACCACGTTTTCCTGGGCTGCTTCCAACGCCGTGACGCTCTATCGCAAAAAGGCGCTTGCCGCGCAACACTCCGTCGGGCTGGGCGACATCGTCCTGATCCGGCCAGTGTCGTTCGCACTGGTCACCGCCGTGCTGGCGGGCTTCGTGCTGACCATCTGCCTGTTTCTTGCGTTCGGCTCGTACACCAAGCGCGCGACCGTGAGCGGCCAGCTGGCGCCCGACACCGGGCTGATCAAGCTCTACGTGCCGCAGGCCGGCATCGTGCTCGAAAGCCGGGTCCAGGAAGGCCAGCATGTTGCTGCTGGCGACGTGCTCTACGTGGTGTCCGGCGATCAACAAAGCGCCCTGGGCGAGACCCAGGAAGCCATCAGCGGCCAGATCCGGCAGCGCGAAGAAAGTCTGAGGCTGGCGCGCCAGAAGACAGTGCTGCTGCAACAGAGCGAGCACGATAGCCAGACCGCCGCCATCGCCAGCCTGAAGGCGCAACTGGCGGCGATGGACAACCAGATCGCGGGGCAGCGCGCCCGCATCAAGTTGGCCGAAGACAGCGCGCACCGCTATCGCGGCCTGATGGAAAAAGGCTATCTCTCCGCCGAGGAAGCCGACCAGAAGCGCGCCGAGCTGCTGGAACAGCGCAATCAGCTGCAAGCGCTGCTGCGCGACCGCATCGGGCTGGCAACCGACCTGTCCAACCGGCAGGCCGCGCTGGCGGATCTGGCGCTGCGGCAGCAGAACCAGCTGGCGCAGCTGGACCGGGACATGGCCGACATCGCCGTGGACTTGACGCGCAGCGAAGCCAGGCGCCGCATCCTGGTCAGCGCGCCTCAGGCCGGCTTCGTCACCGCCGTGACCGCCGCCGCGGGACAGGCCGTGGACAACAAACGGCCCCTGGCCACCATCGTTCCCGACGGCGCCAGGCTGCAGGCCGAGCTGCTGGCGCCCAGCCGCGCGGTGGGATTCGTCGCGCCGGGCGATCGGGTGCTGATGCGATTCGCGGCCTACCCATATCAAACGTTCGGGCAGCAGGCCGGCATCGTCCAGACCGTAACGCGCAGCGCATCGCCGGAATGGCAATTGAATGAAGCCGCCGCAAACAATGGCGTCCAGGAGGATATGTACCGCATCACGGTGTCGCTGGACGCTCCGGCGCGCGGACCGCAAGGGCAGACGCTAGCGCTGCGGCCCGGCATGCGGCTGGAGGCGGACATCCTGCAGCAGACGCGCCGCCTGTACCAATGGGCGTTCGATCCCGCCCAGCGGCTGTCGGGGAAACTGTGAACATGCTCGAACGCCTGACGCTGGGAGTCAAACGGCGGGTGCCCCGGCTCCTGCAGACCGAGGCCGCCGAATGCGGCCTGGCCTGCGTGGGCATGATCGCGGGCTACCACGGCCATCAGCAAAGCCTTGCGACCCTGCGCGGCCGCTTTCCCGTATCGCTGAAGGGCGCGACGCTGGCGACGCTGATCCATGTGGCCAGCCAACTGGGGCTGGCGTCGCGGCCGGTCAAGGTCAGTCTGGGAGCCTTGAGCAAGCTGAAGCTGCCTTGCATCCTGCATTGGGAGTTCAATCACTTCGTGGTACTGACCGCCATCAACGGTCGTTCGGCCACGCTGATCGACCCTGCGTCCGGCACGCGCAGGTGCTCCATCGGCGAACTGTCCGCGTCCTTCACCGGCGTTGCGCTGGAACTATGGCCCACGCCAGACTTCACCGAAGCGCGCGACTACAAGCGCGTGCGGCTGCGCGAACTGACCGGACGGGTATCGGGGTTGGGCGGCGCGTTCTCGCAGGTGCTGCTGCTGGCGCTGGCGCTGGAAATCCTGACCGTGGTCCAGCCGTTCTTCCTGCAATGGGTGGTGGACCATGTCCTGAATACCGGCGATCGCGATCTGCTGACCACGCTGGCGCTGGCCTTCGGCTTGCTGATGATCATGAAACAGCTGACCTCGGTGGCGCGCAGCTGGATGCTGATGGTCATGGGCACCACACTGAACCTGCAATGGCGCACCAACGTATTCACCCATCTGCTGCGCCTGCCCGTCGGCTACTTCGAGAAGCGTCACCTGGGCGACGTGGTGTCGCGCTTCGGCGCCATCGACGCCATACAGCGCACCGTGACGACGTCCTTCCTGGAGGCGGTGCTGGACGGCCTGGTCATGCTGATCACGCTGGTGCTGATGTTCCTGTACAGCCCGCCGCTCGCGTGGATCGCGGTGGGTGCGATGGCGCTGTATGGACTGGCCCGCTGGTCCGGCTATGCGCCGCTGCACTACGCAACCGAAGAGCACATCGTGCACGCGGCCAAGGAGCAATCGCACTTCCTGGAAACCGTACGTGGCGTCAAGGCGATCAAGCTGTTCCAGCACCAGGACGACCGGCGTTCCCGCTGGCTGTCGCTGCTGGTGAACGAAATCAACGCCGACCTGCGCGTGCAGAAGTGGACGTTGTTCTTCCGCACCTTCAATGGCTTGCTGTTCGGCCTGTCCTCCATCGCGATACTCTGGCTGGGCGCGAGGCTGGTGCTGGACGGCCAGTTCACCGTGGGCGCGCTGCTGGCTTTCATCGTCTACAAGACCTTGTTCGACCAGCGCGTGGCGGCCCTGCTGGACAAGCTGGTGGAAGTGAGGATGCTGCGGCTGCAAGGCGAGCGCCTGGCCGATATCGTGCGCGAAGCGCCGGAGCCTGTCGACGAGATGCCGCGCGGACAAGACACGCAAGCGCGCTCGCCCGCGATCGAAGTCCGCAATCTGCGCTTCCGCTATGGGCCGCAAGAGCCGTATGTCCTGGACGGCGTCAGCTTCCGGATCGAACCGGGTGAATCGGTCGCGATCACCGGCCCTTCCGGCGGCGGCAAGACCACCTTGATCAACATCCTGCTGGGCATCCTGGCGCCGACCGATGGCGAAGTGCTGATCGACGGCGTGCCGGCGCGGGGAGCGGGCGCGGCATCCCTGCGGCGCATCGCCGGCACGGTACTGCAGGATGACGTTCTGTTCGCCGGGTCCATCGGCGAGAACATCAGCTTCTTCGATCCGCAGTACGACCCCGAGCGCGCAAGCCGCTGCGCCCGGATCGCCGCGATCCACGACGACATCTGCGCCATGCCCATGGGCTACAACACGCTGGTGGGAGACATGGGCACGGTGCTGTCCGGCGGCCAGAAGCAGCGCGTGCTGCTGGCGCGGGCCTTGTACAAGCAGCCCGCCATCCTGTTCCTGGACGAGGCCACCAGCCATCTGGACCTCGAACGCGAACGGATCGTCAACACGGCAATCGCCAGGCTCGATATGACGCGGGTGATCGTGGCGCACCGCCCCGACACGATTGCGGCGGCCGGACGCGAGATCTCGCTGGTGGCCGGCAAGGTGGCCTGCGATAGCGGGCAGCGGCCTAAACCGGCTTCCCGAACACGCCGCCGCGCCGCGCCACTAGCGTCGCCTGCGTACGATTGAGCACGCCCAGGGTGCCCAGGATGGCCGACACATGCGTCTTGACGGTCTTCTCGGTCATGTTCAGGCGTTCCGATATTTCCTTGTTGCGCAGGCCGTCGCACATCAGGCACAACACCTCGTTCTGGCGCGGCGTCAACGCACGCAGCAAGGCCGCCTCATCCTGACCGCCCGCGAGCAGCGCAGACGAGGAGACGCTGCGATGCGCCGGCTGGGCCTCGCTGACGGCTTCCAGCGCGGCTGCCAGTTCCTGGCAACTGGCGGACTTGTTCAGAAAGCCCTGCGCGCCGGCCTCCAACGCCCGGCGCATGTCCTCCGGATCCTGCGAAGCCGACAGCACCAGTATGCGCAGTTGCGCGCGGCGCTGGCGCAAGCGCTTGAGCAGCTCGGCCCCGGCCATGTCGGGCAGGTAGAAATCCATGATGACGTGCTGGATCGCCGTCTGCCGGTCCAGCGCGTCCAATGCTTCCTGGCCGCTGGCCGCGGGATGGATCGTCATGCCGGGTATGGCCTGGCCCAGCGCCATGACCAGCGCTTCGCGGAACATGGCGTGGTCGTCAACCAATAACACTGCCGTCATTCGGCGTCTCCGGTAAGGGGCACTGCTTTCCTGGCGTACAGCAGGCTCGTCACGTGCTCACGCAGCGCCTGGACTTGCACGGGCTTGTGCAGCAGTGGCACACCGCGAGCGGCGGCTTCGGTCAGCCGCGCCGGGTCGGTGTCGCCGCTGACCAGCAAGGCAGGCAGATCGGGATCGTTGTATTCCTCGCGCAACCGTTCGATCACATGGATGCCGGTTTCGTGTTCGCGCAGCCGGTAATCGGTGACGATCAGGGCAGGCGTTTCGGCCAGCGGCAGCACGCGCTCGAACAGCGCATTGCCACTGGTCGCGGCGATGACGCGGCAGCCCCAGCTTTCGAACAACATGGACAGGCCCGCCAGGTTCTGCGCATCGTCGTCCACCAGCAGCGCCAGCTTGCCGTGCAGGCCGTCTTCGGTTGCAGGCCCCGGAGGCAGCCTCACACCGGCATCGCCGACGGACAGGCCAGCCGCGGCGGGATCCGAAGCCGGCACCGTGACCGTGAAAACCGTGCTGCGGCCTGCTTCCGAGCGCAGCGCCAGTTCGTGGCCCAGCAGCCTGGCGGTGCGGCGCACGATAGCCAGGCCGAGACCCAGGCCCTTGCTGCGGTCGCGCTCGGGATTGGCCAGCTGGTGGAACTCCCAGAAGACCCGCTCCTGCTCGGTCTTCGGGATCCCGGAGCCGTTGTCCCAGACCTCGACGCGCAAGCGATTCCCGACCCGACGGCACCCCACCAGAACGCACCCGCCGTCTGAGTGCACGATGGCATTGCTGATCAGGTTGCGCAGCATGCGTTCCAGCAGCACGGGATCCGAACGCACGCTGGCCGCGCACGGACGTACCCGCAACCGCATGCCTTTCTCACCGGCCTGCGGCGCATACTCGGCCTTCAGCTGGTCCAGCAGCGGCTGCATCCTGAACGTCTCGAAGCGAGGCTCGATGACGCCGGCGTCCAGCCGCGAAAGATTCAGCAAGGCGTCGAACAGATGGCCCATCGCGGACAGCGCACTGGTGATGTTGTCGACCAGATAGCGGCCGTGCCGGGACAAGGGTTCATTGGCCAGCAGGCCCAGGAACAGGTTCACCGCGTGCACGGGCTGGCGCAGGTCGTGGCTGGCCGCCGCCAAAAAACGGGACTTCTCCAGATCGCTGCGTTCGGCGGCTATCTTCTCCTGGCGCACCTGTTCCAGCAGCGCCAGGTTCTCATACCCCAGCCGCAGCGCATCGAGGTGGGTGCGGTTCATGCGATGGATGAAGGCCAGGGTAGCGATCAGGTACGCCAGGCCGCCCGTCACCAGCGCCAGATGAATGGCGGAAGGCTGCGCCGCCAGCGCGATGAACATCGGCGCGAAAGCCGGCACCTCGAACGCGTACATCACCGGCAGCAGCATGTAGTTCGAATAGATGGCGCCCGTGCCCAGCCCGAACAGGATGACGATGAAGAACAGCTGGTATTCCAGCGGCACGAAGAACGTCCAGTAAGCGAAGGGCAGCCCCCACAGAATGCCGGAACAGAGATTCCCGGCCAACATGCGGCGCACCCAGCGCTGCGCCGCCGACGGATCGGCGCGGTGGCGGTCGTACGCCACCACCGCGGCCCAGCGCAGCACGCCCACCATCAGCGTGGCGCCCAGCCACAGCATGATCTCGTGCAGGGGCAGCACGCCGACCAAGGCAAACGCAGAAAAACAGGCGCTGATCAGCGACCCGGCCAGGGCGAACGGAAAGCTTCGGCGCAATGCGTCGACCTGCACCTGACGGATGCGGGCGGCATAGGACGAACTTGGCGGCGTAGAGGCGGAAGTTGGGCCGATGGCGGGCTGCAATTGGGTGGGATGCTACGTGCGAGGGACCTGCCGCTGGAGCAGGCGCGGGTCGAAGCGTGTGCGGATTTTAGTCCTATTGGCGGGCTTCGGCGGGTATCGCGTGAATCTCAAGCGGCCTTGACATTCCCACAGTGGAAAACCTCAGGATTTTCGCCATGGCCCGAGCAAAAGCGCGGCATGGCCGCGCCTCTGTGGCCGGCACTGCGCCCGCGGCGGGCAGACTCATCGGACGCAATCCGACGGCCCGATGTTCGACGACTTGGAGGATAGATCCCGATGAAACTGCCCGCATCCAGACAAGAGCTCCTGCGCAACATCCGCGACCGGCACCGACAGTTCCGCATAGAGACGGCCACCATCCGCGCAAGCCTTTACCGCAAGACGGCAGAGGTGGGACACGCTCATCGCATGCACATCGATGCTGCAACCGTATTGATCGACGTAATTCTCTGGAACACGATGATCCTGCAGTTCGCTGCGGCGGGAACGCGGGAGGCCGGCGCCTCGTATTACAGCCGGGAGGCCATGCTGGAAAGAGTCGGCCGGCTGGCTCATGCATTCCGGCGCGATTTCACCGGCCGTAGTCTTCACGACTTGCATGAGCTGACCAGGCTCGGACAGGAGCGCGTGGTCAGCAGCGTGGAGCTGCATTCGGAAGTGGCCCTCTTCGCGCCCTCGAGCGGAGGAGCCGAAACCCTGGGCGGCCAGCTCCAGATCTTCACGTGCATGGCATACGCCAACGCGCTGTCGAAGTTGCGCGCGTGGAAACAGGTCGTATAGCAGGTATCAACACCGGGCTATCGCTGAGCCCAGCCGCCACCTCAAGACGACTGGCAAAACCCCTGGGGACTAGCGATGCCCCCAGGGGTTCACGCCGCCGGCGGATGCCTAGGCGCCAGCGGGCGACTGCACCGTATGCTCCGACCACCCTCCTCCCAGCGCTTTGTAAAGCCCGATCAAATTGTTCAAGCGGGTCAGGCGTGTCCGCACCAGGATTTGCTGTGCGCCGTATAGCGAGCGATAGGCTTCAAGCAAGGTGAGATAGTCGTCCACGCCTTCCTGAAAGCGCAGCTCTGCCAGCTCGTACGCACTGCGGCTGGCCGCCACCGCCAACTGCTCCGAACGGATCTGGTCGTCGAGCGTGCGCTTACCCGCCAATCCATCGGCCACCTCACGGAACGCCACCTGAATCGCCTTCTCGTAGCTGGCGATTTCGATACGCTTCTGTACATGCGCCACTTCCAGATTGGCCAGCAAGGCGCCGCCCCGGAAAATGGGCAGCGTGATCTGCGGCAGGAAGGTCCAGGCCCGCGACCCGGAATCGAACAAGCCATCCAGGGATGCGCTGGCGGAACCCGCCGAGCCCGTCAGGCTGATCGCCGGCAGAAAGGCCGCGCGCGCAGCGCCAATATTGGCGTTGGCACCACGCAGCATCTGCTCTGCCGCACGGATGTCAGGCCGGCGGACCAGCAAGTCGGATGGCAGCCCGGTCGGCAAATCCGTCGGAACGATACCGTCGGGCAGCGTTGTCGCTTCGTCCAGCTGACTGGACAACGTGGGCGTCAACGGCTGCCCCAGCAGCAGCACCAGGGCATTGCGGTCCTGCGACACTTGCCGGGAGTAAGCGGAGCGGTAGGCTTCCGCGTTGCGCAACGCAATCTCCGCCAGGCGCACATCGAGTTGCGTCGAATTGCCTGCCGCGGCCAGATCGGCCGTCAGATCGTAAGAACGCTTTTGCGTCGCCAGGGTATCTTCCGTCAGACGCAGCAGCTCCTGGTCAGCGCGCAGCGTGAGATACGCATTGGCCACTTCGGAAACCAGGCTCAGTTGCGTGGCGATCCGGGTTTCCTCCAGCGCCAGATAGGAGGCCAGGGCCTGGTCGCTGAGGCTGCGGATGCGGCCCCAGAAATCCAGTTCCCAGGCGGCCGTCACGCCCGCCACGTCGTAGCGTCTGGCGACGTGGCCGGCCTGCGCGGCCCCGAGATCGCCTGGAATGCGCTCGGATGCGCCGCTGGCCGAGACGCTCAGGTTCGGCATCATGGCGGCGCGCTGGATCCGGTACAGCGCCTGCGCCGCCTCGACGTTGAGCGCGGCCCGGCGCATATCCCGGTTGTTGTGCAGCGAAATTTCTATCAATTGCTGCAATAGCGGGTCACGGAAAAAGTCGCGCCAGCCTATGTCGGCCGCAGCCATCGCATCAGGCTGTTGCTGCACGTCCTGAGCATCCGGCGTATAGCTCGCGTCGACGGGAGCTTCCGGGCGTTCGTACTTCGGCGCCAAGGAGCACCCAGTCAACGCGACCGCAAGGACGAGCGGCGCAAGCATGCCGGCGTGCCGGGAACGAGTAAAGCGGTACGTCATGTCGAAATTCCTCCTGGCCATCATGCGTGCTGGTCGCCCGAACGGGCTAAGGCTTGGCGGGCTTCCCGGCGCAGCGCCAGCTTGCGCACGACGACATAGAACACGGGCGTGAGCAGCAGGCCGAACAGTGTCACGCCCACCATGCCCGCAAATACGGCGATACCCATGGCATGGCGCATCTCCGCGCCAGCGCCCGTGGCAAGCACCAGCGGCACCACGCCGGCAATGAACGCGAACGAAGTCATCAGAATGGGGCGCAGGCGCAGACGGGCCGCCTCCAGGACCGCCGCCAGCGGATCGGCGCCCTCTTCTTCCTTGGTGCGGGCAAATTCCACAATCAAGATGGCGTTCTTGGCGGCCAGCCCCACCAGCACCACGAAGCCGATCTGCGTGAAGATGTTGTTGTCTCCACCGGATAGCCAGACGCCACCTATCGCCGAGAGCAACGCCATGGGTGCAATGAGCAGCACGGCGAACGGCAGCGACCAGCTGTTGTATTGGGCTGCGAGGATAAGGAAGGCCAGCAGCACCGCCAGGGGAAAGATGTAAAGCGCCGAATTTCCAGCCTGCTTTTCCTGGTAGACGAGGTCCGTCCACTCATACGCCATACCTTCCGGCAAGGTCTCGCGGACGATGCGTTCTATCGCATCAGTCGCCTGCCCCGAGGAATAGCCCGGCGCGGGGCCGCCGCTGATATCCGCCGACGGAAAGCCGTTGTGGCGGATGACTCTGTCCGGACCGGACCCGCGTGTCAGAGTCACGAACGCGCTCAGCGGAATCATCTCACCGCTGTTGTTCCGCACTTTGAGCATGCCGATGTCATCGGCCTGCATGCGGAACGGCGCGTCGGCCTGCGCCATGACCCGGTAAGTGCGTCCGAAGCGGTTGAAGTCATTGACGTAGAGCGATCCCAGGTTGATCTGCAGGGTCTCGAACACGTCCGTCAGCGACACTCCCAGGGACTTGGCCTTCACGCGATCGACGTCCACCTGCAATTGCGGCGCGTTGGTCTGGAAACTGGCCAGCATGTTTGCCAGTTCGGGAGCCTGCATGGCCTTGGCCATGATCTGACCCTGCGCCTGCATCAGCGCCTCGAACCCCATTCCGGCGCGGTCCTCGATTTGCAGCTTGAAGCCACCCATGGCCCCCAGTCCTGGCACGGGAGGCGGCGGGAAAATGCCCAGGAACCCATCCGGAATCTGGCTGAACTTGCCCATCAGCTTTCCTGCGATGGCGTTGGCGGAAAGCGAAGGGTCCTGGCGCTCATCGAAGGGTTTGAGCATGGCGAACATCAGCGCCGAGTTCGGCACGTTTACCGGACCGTTGACCGAAAGTCCGGGGAAGGCAACCACGCTCTCCACGCCGGGTTCGGCCAGCGCGATCTCGGACATCTGCTTCACGGCCGCCGCCGTCCGGTCGAGCGAAGCGCCGCTGGGCAACTGCGCGATTCCCACCAGGAAATACTTATCCTGGGCCGGCACGAATCCATTCGGCACCTGGTTGAAGCCCAGCCATGTCAGGCCGACAAAGCCGGCGTATAGCAGCAGCACGATGACGCTGCCGCGCACCGCGCGGCGCACGGTGCCGACATACGCGTGCGAGGCGCTGTCGAAGAAGAAGTTGAAGCGCCGGAAGAATCCGCCCAACGCCCTGCCCATAACGCGCGACAACCAGTCGGCCTTGGCAGCGTCTTGGTGCGGCTTGAGCAGGATGGCCGCGAGCGCGGGCGACAGGGTGAGGGAATTGATGGCGGAGAGTATGGTCGAGATGGCGATGGTCAGCGCGAACTGGCGATAGAACTCGCCCTGCAATCCGGAAAGGAACGCCGAAGGAATGAAGACGGCCGCCAGCACCGAGGTGATCGCGATAATCGGTCCCGTCACCTCATCCATGGCCTTGATCGCAGCCTGCCGCGGGGATTCTCCCAGGGCCATGTGCCGCTCCACGTTCTCGACCACCACGATGGCGTCGTCCACCACAATGCCGATCGATAACACCAGGCCGAACAGCGACAAGGTGTTGAGCGAAAAGCCGAACATGTGCATCAGCGCGAAGGTGCCCACCAGCGACACCGGCACGGCCACGAGCGGAATGATGGAGGCCCGCCAGGTCTGCAGGAACAGCACCACCACAATCACCACCAGAATGATGGCCTCCAGCAGCGTGACTGCTACGGATTGCAGCGAGGCGCGCACGAAGACGGTGGGATCATAGGCAATCCGGTACTCCACATCTTGCGGGAAGCTTTGCTGCAGCTCCTGCATCTTGGCACGGACCGCATTGGAAACGTCGATGGCGTTGGCGCCAGGACTCTGGATGATCTGCAGGGCCGGCGCCGACTCGCCATTGAGCAGGCTGCGCAGGGTGTAGGAATCCGCGCCCAAGGACACCCGGGCGACGTCGCGCAGCCGGGTGACCTGGCCATCGGCGCCGGTCTTCACAACGATGTCGCCGAACTGTTCCGTACTCGTCAGGCGGCCCAGGGTATTGACGGTCACCTGGAAGGCGGACGAGGTATCCGGCTGCTGGCCCACGGATCCCGCGGCGACCTGCACGTTTTGCTCTCGAAGGGCCGCGACCACATCGCTGGCGGTCAAGCCGCGCGCGGCAACGCTGGTGGGGTCCAGCCAGACGCGCATGGAGTATTCGCCGGCGCCCCAGACCAGAACGTCGCCGATGCCCGGCAGCCGTGCGAGTTCGTCGCGCACCTGCCGAATGGCGAAGTTCGACAAGTACAGGGGGTCGTAGCGCTTTTCGGGCGAAACGAGGTGTACCACCATCAACACATCGGGTGAGGTCTTCTGCGTCACGACCCCGATGCGCTGCACCTCCTGCGGCAAGCGCGGCAAGGCGCGCGAGACCCGGTTCTGCACCTGGATCTGCGCCATGTCCGGGTCCGTCCCCTGCTTGAACGCGATGGTGAGCACCATCTGGCCGTCGACCGCCATCTGGGAGCTCATGTAAAGCATGCCCTCGACGCCGTTGATCACCTGTTCCAGAGGGGCTGCGACGGTATCGGCGATCACCTGCGGATTGGCGCCGGGATAGCTCGCGGTCACCTGCACCGTGGGCGGCGTGACGGCAGGGTATTCGCTCAGCGGCAGCTGCCAGAAAGCGATGCCGCCCGCCAGCAGCATCAACAGCGACAGGACGATGGCGAAGATCGGCCTGGCAATGAAGAAATGGGGAAACTTCATTGGCGGGTCTCCGTGGAGCCGGCAGCGGCGCCATCGCCCGCATTGCCGGCCTTCTGCGCTGCGATGGCTACCTGTTGCATGGGCACCAGACGAGGCGTGACCGTCATGCCGGGACGCACCAGACCCTTGATGATGATTTTTTCTCCGGCCTGCAAGCCGCTATTGATGATGCGCAGGCCATCCGCCATCTGGCCCAACTCCACCGCGCGGTACTGGGCCTGATGGTCCTGGCCTACAACCAGGACGTAGTTCTTCCCTTGGTCCGTGCCGACCGCCAGGTCATCGACCAGAATGGCCGGGCGCTCAATGCCCGTCGCCAGCCTGGCGCGCGCGAACAGTCCCGGAGCCAGCAGGCCGTCGGGATTCGGCACGACGGCGCGGACGCGGATCGTGCCTGTGCGCCGGTCGATCTGGTTGCCCACGAAGTCGAGCATGCCCTGGTGAGGAAAGCCCCGGTCCGTCGTCAGCGCCACGGCTACCGGCAACGACGGTTTTCCGCCGCGGGAGTCCGGCCGGACCTGTCTCACGGCATTGAGGTAGGTCGCTTCGTCTATATCGAAGTACACATGCACGGGGTCGATCGACACTATCGTCGTCAGCAGGTTTGCCACGCCCGCCGCGCCGCCGTTGACCAGATTTCCCTCGGTCACCAGAACCCGGTCGACACGCCCCGAAATCGGCGCGGTGATGCGTGCGTAGGACAGGTCGAGCCGGGCCGCTGCGACGGCCGCTTTGGCCACCAGAATCTCCGCCTGGCGAGCGTTGCGCGCGGAGACGGCGTCGTCATAGGTCTTGCGCGAAACCGCACCGGTGGCCACCAGTCGCTGGGCGCGGTCGAAGTCACCCTGGGCCTGGCTGGCCAGGGCCTCGGCTTGGCGCAGCTGTGCCGTGGCGGTATCGAGCGCGACCTGAAATGGCCGCGGATCGATCTGAAACAGCTGTTGCCCTTTGCGCACCAGGCTGCCCTCCGGAACGCTGACGGCATCGACCGCCCCGCTTACGCGTGACCGCAATTCAACGGTCTCCGGAGCCGAGAGGTATCCGGTGAAGTCGGTCGATGGCGAGATGACGCGCTGAATCACTTCTGCCACCGGCACCTGTGGCGCCATCGGCGCGGCCACTGCGCCCGTCGGGGCCCCCGTCTTGCTTTCATCTCCGGAGGACTCGCCGGCCGCTAACGCAATGGTTCCGGCCGCCGCGATGGCTCCTGCCGTCACAACAATTCTGAATTTTCGACGCATCGACTTACCCCTTCTGTACAGCAGGGCTTCGGCCCTTCCGAAGCTTCTCTGCAGCAATTCGGCAAGGCTAGGCATTACAACAACGGGAAGGTCAAGCCCACGCTTGCAGGCGCTTCAGGCTATTGACCTTGCAATCGTTGGAAGGAATAGATTTGGGCCGTTGTCTGAAGACCGGAAGGCATCTTGATGCCGTCCCATACCAACCTGAAGTACTCGGAACAATCATGCAGAACCTCTCTCACGATGAACCTCAATCCCACGCGATGGGGCCTGCGATGACGGCTGCGCTCATCGAGGGAGCCGCGACATGAGCGGCAAAACAGTGGATATCCGGCAGGCGCGAACCCGACTGCCGCTTCTGGACGGACAGACCATACTCGAGGCGGCTCTGCAGCATGACGTTGCCTATCCGCACGGCTGTCGTTCCGGCCGCTGCGGAAGCTGCAAATCCCGCCTGATTGAAGGCGAGGCGGAAATGCTGCCGCACTCGCGCTACGCGTTGACGGACGAAGAAAAGGCCCGCGGCTACGTTCTGGCGTGCCGCGCGGTGCCGAAAACCGATGTGGCGGTGGCCTGGCTCGGGACCGACGACTTGGCGGCCGCCGCGCCCGTCCAGCATCTGGAAGGGTTTGTCGTTTCCATGGACGAACTGACGCACGACATCAGGCGCGTCAGGATTCGGCCAGACGGAACGGACGCCTTGGCGTTCGCCGCCGGGCAATATGCCGACATTACATTCGGCCAGTCGCCGGCACGCAGCTACTCAATGGCCAACAGGCCGGGCGATTCCGAACTGGAATTCCACATCCGCCGGGTTCAGGGCGGGGTCACGTCGGGCTATGTCCACACCGCGCTGCAGCCTGGCGAACGCGTCACACTCCGCGCTCCGCTCGGGTCCTCGCATCTACGCCAACAGCATTCCGGACCGATGCTTTGCATCGCCGGCGGATCGGGATTGGCTCCCATCAACTCAATCGTCGAAACCGCGCTCGCGCACGGCATGAGGCAGCCGATACACGTCTACTTCGGCGCGCGCATGGCACGGGATCTTTATTTCGTCGAGCATTTCCAGGAACTGGCTCGCCGCCACGCCAACCTGAGCTTTGTGCCGGTGTTGTCCGAAACGCAGGCGGCGCAATACCGGACGGGCGTCGTCACGCAAGCGGTCGGAGAAGACTTGGCGGACCTCAACAATTGGAAAACCTATGTCGCCGGCCCGCCAGCGATGATGGAGGCAGCCATGGCGCTCGCATTCGAGCGCGGCCTGAACGTCCAGGACATGCACGCCGACGTCTTTTTTACGCCACAGTAGCCCGGTCTCCCGCCAGGCCCCGCAGCAGCGGACACGCTTGACCTTCCCACGTTGGCAAGCCTCAGGCTTCCCTCATGCCCCCCTCCCCATGAGCAAGGAGACTTCCATGAACATCGGCGAAGCGTCCAAGACATCCAAGGTCTCGGCAAAGATGATCCGCTACTACGAGCAGATCGGCCTGATACCCGCGGCGCAGCGGACCACGTCCGGCTACCGCGCCTACAACCGGATCGACATCCACCGGCTCCACTTCATCCGCCGCGCCCGCAATCTGGGCTTTTCGGTGGTCGAAACCAAGGATCTGCTGGGCCTGTGGCACGACCAATCGCGCCAAAGCGCGGACGTCAAGCGCGTGGCGCAGGAACACCTGGCCGAACTGGACCGGCGCATCGAAAGCATGCGGCAAATGGCCGAGACGCTCAAGACGCTGATCCGATGCTGCGCGGGCGACGAGCGGTCCAACTGCCCCATCCTGCATACCCTTGAGCAGCCCGACGACAGAGAGCCGGAGCCTGCCGCGCGCAGCGGCGCGGTGCAGCGGCGCTTTCGCAGCGGCAGGCCGGAGAAACCCGCGTCAACTTGCTGAGAACCTGGAATCAGATATGCCCAAAATCACCGTTCTTCCGCATGCCGAACTGGCGCCTGAAGGCGCCGTGCTGGAGGTGCGGGCCGGCACCACGATCTGCGAAGCCTTGCTGGCCAACGGCATTGAAATAGAACATGCATGCGACATGAGCAGCGCCTGCACGACTTGCCACTGCATCGTGCGCAAGGGCTTTGAATCCTTGAACGAAGCCAACGAGAGCGAGGAGGATCTGCTCGACCGGGCCTGGGGGCTGGAAGCGCAATCCCGCCTGAGCTGTCAGGCCATCGTGGCCGAAGTGGACCTTACCGTCGCCATTCCCAAGTACACGATCAACCATGCCAAGGAGGAGCATTAGGGTCTGGCTAGGGTGTCAGGGATTTCGGCCAATGAGCCTCGCGTCCTATCGGCCTCCCGCCTCATACATGTCCCACGCCTGCCCGGCGCTGGCGTTGTCGTGGATCATGGCCATCAGTGCCCGCACCACTGACGACGGATCGGCATGCTGGTAGACATTCCGGCCGTACACCAGCCCCACGGCGCCTTCATCCAGCAACTCGCGCGACCGCTCGAAGACCTGCCGCAAGTCCTCCCGGCCGCCGCCGCGCACCAGCACGGGGCAGCGCGCCGCCTGCACCACGCGATGGAAATCGCGCGTGGCAGTCGTGGGGTCGGCCTTGACGATGTCGGCGCCCATTTCGCGCGCCAGCCTCACCAACGTGACGATCTTCTCGGCGTCGCCATCGACCATATAGCCGCCGCGCGCGGAGTGTGGCGCCATGACCAGGGGTTCGATCATCAGCGGCATGCCGTAGCGGTCGCAGTCCGCGCGCACGCGGGCGATGTTGGCGACGCACTGGCGGAACAGGTCGGGTTCGTCCGGCAGCATGAACAAGTTGACCACCACGCAGGCCGCGTCCATCTGGACGGCGGGCAGCACCGGGTCTTGTTCGTTCTGCAGCACGGCCCACATCACGCGATGGGTGGTGGCGTTGTAGGGATTGCCCATGTCCAGGCGCATGACCAGCGCGGGCTTGTCCCGGCCGGGGCGTTGTTGCAGCAGGTCGGCCTGGCCGTAGTTCAGCTGGATGGCGTCGGGGCGCGCCGCCGCCAGCTGTTCCATCACGGCCGGCATGTCCTCCAACCCCGACAGAAAGCCGGGTTCATTGCAAACGCCGTGATCGACGGCGATATCCAGGCAGCGGCCGTTGCTCAGCAGCCGGTTCAGGCGCGCTTCTTTTCTGTACAGCATGGGGACTCCTTGTTCAATCCAGTGTTTGCAGGTGGCGCCCGGCCGCCTGGTCGATGACGGCAAGGTCTTCAGGCGAGAGCGCCAGCGCGGCGGCGGCGGCGTTCTGCGTGGCCTGCTGTGGCGTGCGTGCGCCACAGAGCGCCACGGTCACGCCGCCTGGCCGGGTGGTCCAGGCGATCATCAGCTGCGAAGCCGAGCAGTCCAGCCGCTGGCGCAGGGGCTCCAGTTCCGCGAAGAAGCCTTGCAGGCGGCCACGGTTGGCGACGCTGAAGCGGGGGTTGCCAGCGCGCTGATCGTCGCCGGTAAAGCGGCGGCCGGGGTCGATGGGGCCGGCCAACAGACCGAGCGCCAGCGAGGAATACCCGAGGATGCCGACGTTGTGGTTGCGGCACAGCGGCATCAGCGTCGATTCGATTTCGCGGTCGATCAGGCTGTAGCGTTCCTGGATGGCGTCGACCGGGCCGTGGCGCAAGTACTCGGCCAGAGTGCCGGAATCCACGTTGCTGACGCCGATGGCGCGGATCTTTCCTTGCCGCTTCAGATCCAGCAAGGCGTCCATGGTCTCGGCGACGGGCGTACCGGCGTCTTGCCAGTGGGTGATGTAGAGGTCGATGTAATCCGTCTGCAGGCGCGCCAGGCTTTGTTCCACTTCATGGAAGATGGAGGCGCGGCCCAGGTGGCGATGCACGGCCTGGCCGTCCTCGTCGAAGAAATGTTCGCCTTGGCGCGTGTGCCAGACCAGTCCGCATTTGGTGGCGATGACCGCTTGCTGGCGGCGCCCCTTGAGCGCCTGGCCGACCAGGCTTTCGGCGTGCCCCAGGCCATAAGCGGGTGCGGTGTCGATAAGCCGCACGCCCGCGTCGACGGATGCCTGGATGGCGGCAATGGCGGCAGCGTCGTCCGCGCCGCCCCACATCCAGCCGCCCATGGCCCAGGTGCCCAGGCCGACGGATTCGCAAGCGATGCCGGACGCGCCCAGTGTTGTAGTCTTCATCGGGAACCCTTTCTGACGTTCATGAGATGGTCAACGGTGACGGCGGCCAGCAGGATCAGCCCCTTGACGACGTCTTGCCAGTAGGGCGACACGTCCAGCAGGATGAGCGAGCTGGTGACGACCGACAACAAGGCCAGGCCCAGCACCGCACCCAGCACGGTGCCCGAGCCGCCTTTGAGGCTGGCGCCGCCGATTACCACCGCCGCGATGACATTGAGCTCCATGCCCACGCCGAAGTTGGGCGTGGCGGCGCCGAAACGAGCCGTGTAGACCACGCCGGCAACCCCGGCCAGGGTCGAGCACAGCACCGTGACCCAGAACTTCACGCGTCCGGTGCGGATGCCGGCATAGAGCGCGGCCTTTTCATTGCTGCCGGTGTAGAACACCTTGCGCAACAGGGCCGCGCGGCGCAATGCGAAGTCGCTGACGATGACGATGACGGCGAAGATCAGGATGACGGCGGGAATGCCGCCGATGGATCCCTGGCCGATGAACTTGAATTGCGGCGGCAGCGAGAACAACGATTGCGGCGTGCCTTGGGTGATTGCCAGGCACAGACCGCGCACGATCACCATGAACGCCAGCGACGCGATGAAATGGCTGAGGCCGATGCGTGTGACGCAGCCGCCGATGAGCGCGCCCACCATCGTGCACACGGCGATCGCAGCCAGGCTGGCGGTCCATGGGTCCAGTCCCATCAGGAAGAGCTTGCCGGTAATGACCATGGCCAGGCAGACCACCGAGCCCACCGACAGATCGATGCCGCCGACAATGACCAGGATGGTCATGCCGACCACCACGATGCCTTCGATGGAAAACGACAGCAGCATGGCGCGCACGTTTTCCCAGGTCAGGAAATGCGGCGACGCGAAGCTCATCACCACGCACAGCGCGGCGATGATCAGCAGCAGCCCCGCTTCGCGGAAGCTGCCCAGCCGCCGCCCCAGGCGGGGACCAGGCGGCAGGCTGGCGGCGGGAGGCGGCAGGACCGCTTCCGCCGCGGGGTGGGATTTCAGGTCGCTCATCATGTCGCCTCCTGGGCGGACAGGCCCGAGGCCAGCCGCAGCAGTCTTTCTTCCGTCATGTCGCTTGCCGCCAGTTCGCCGGCGAGCCTGCCATTGCGTATGACCAGGGCCCGGTCGCACAGGCCGATGATCTCCGGTAGTTCGGACGAGATCACCACCACGCCCACGCCCTGGTTGGCCAGCTCGCGCAGGAGGTGATGGATCTCGGACTTGGCGCCGACATCCACGCCGCGCGTGGGTTCGTCCATCAGCAGCACCGAGGGGCGGGTGGCCAGCAGTTTGGCGATGGCCACTTTTTGCTGGTTGCCGCCCGACAGGCAGCTGGCGTCGATAGCCACGCCGTCGGACTTGAGCTTGAGCCGTGCGCCCAGTTCGACCGCCAGGCTGCGTTCCGCTGCCCGCTTGAGCAGGCCGAAGCGCGAACTGATGCGGCCCAGCGCCATGGAGGACACACTCTGTTCGATCGGCATGTCCAGAAACAGGCCGGCTGCCTTGCGGTCTTCGCTCAGGTAGGCAATGCCGTGGCGCAGGGCGTCGGCATAGCGGCGCAGCCGCAGAGGCCGGCCCCGCAGCCGCACCGCGCCGCGCCGCGCGCGCCGCAGGCCGCACACGGTTTCGGCCAGTTCGCTGCGGCCCGCGCCCATCAGGCCGGAGATGCCCAGGATTTCGCCCCGGCGCAGCGTGAACGAAATGCCGTGGACATTCGCGCCATCGGCGATGTCCTCCACTTCCAGCAGAACCTCGGCAGGCGCATCGCCAGCGGCTTGCCGGGGCGGGTAATAGTTGCCCAGGTCGCGTCCCACCATGCAACGCACCAGCGCGTCTGGAGAGAGCGCCGCGATATCGGCGCTGTGCACGTCGCGGCCGTCGCGCAGCACCGTGACGCGGTCGCAGTGCTCGAAGATCTCGGCCATGCGGTGGCTGATGTAGACAATGCCGATGCCTTGGGCTTTCAGGTCGTGCAACACACGGAACAGCGCCACGGACTCGACTTCGGTCAGCGCGGCCGTGGGTTCGTCCAGGATCAGCACCTTGCAGTCCAGCGTCAAGGCGCGGGCGATCTCGACCAGCTGCTGGCTGGATATGCCCAGCGCATCCACCCGCAAGCCCGGGTCGATGTCCTGGCCCAGCCGCCGTAGCACGCCGGCAGCGCGCTGGTTCAGGCTGGCATAGTCCATCCAGGCCTGCGCGCCGGCGCTGATCGCGGGCATGAAAATGTTCTCGGCCACGGTGGCGTCGCCGCACAGCGCGATTTCCTGGTGGACCAGGCCGATGCCCAGGCGCATGGCGTGGGCCGGCCCATTGATGACCACGCGCTCGCCTTCCAGATAGATGTCGCCGCTGTCCGGCTGGTGGATGCCGTCGATGATCTTCATCAACGTCGACTTGCCGGCGCCGTTCTCGCCGCACAAGGCATGGATTTCGCCCCGGCGCAGCGTGAAACGCACGTCGGCCAGGGCCTTGGACGCGCCGAACTGCTTGCTGATGCCCTGCAGTTCCAGCAGCGCTGCGGTCGCGTTCATTCGTTGATGCCCTTGGTGCCGCGACGCGCCAGGTACTTGTCCCAATAAAAGTCGTCGGCGTTCGCCTTGCTGACGATGGACAGGCCGTTGTCCAGGAACGGCACCGCCATCGGGTTGGTGCCGTTGCGCTTGGCGTCGTTCATCGGGTCGATCAGTTGCTGGTTGCGGGCCAGGAACAGCAGCATCATCCCCATGTAGCCCTGCACGCCCTGGTTCGGGTTGACGGAACCAAAGACCTCACCAGACTTGATCATGTCCAGGATCTTGGCGTTCACGTCGCAGCACAAGACCTTGATGTTCTTCTTGGTTTCGATCGATGCCTGTGCCGCGCCCAGCGCCGAATTGGCTTCGGGCATGAACAGGGCGCCCAGGCCGGGGTTGGCCTGGGCCAGGCTCAGCGTGGCCTGGTAGGCCTTGTTCGGGTCCTGGTTGCTGGCCGCGCGGCCCACCAGCTTCATCCCGGGATGCTGGGTCTTCATGCGGTTTATGAAGGCGGCGACGCGGCGGTCATGGTTGTCCTGGCCGGGATTTTCCAGCACCGCGTATTCGCCCTTGCCGTTGAGCGCGGCCGCGATGGCATCGGCCGCCTGCGCGCCTTCGCGGTCATTGTCGGACGTGACAAAGGACACGCGCTTGGAATTCGGAGAGTCAGCCGCAAAGGTCACCACCGGGATGCCCATGGCCGCGGCGCGGTTGATGGGTTCGATGAAGGGGTCGGGATTCATGGGGTGCAGCAGGATGCCGGCCGGCTTGCGCGCCAGTTCCTGCTCGAACGAGGCCAGCTGCTTGTTGACGTCATATTCGGGCGTGCCCGAATAGCGGGTGCGCACGCCGAGCGAATGGCCCAGCTGCTTCATCATTTCGTAGACAGGGAACCAGTACTCCACCCCGGACACCATCACGTTCATCACGTAGACGTCGTTCGCGTTGCCGCGCAGCCCGGGGGCTTGCGGAGCGTTCTGCGCAAAGGCGTTGGCTCCCGCCAGGCTGGCGCCCGCCGCCGCTACGGTCTTCAAGAAATCTCGTCTCATGTTCCGCTCCTTTTTTTCGCAAAGATCCAAGAACCCTGGAGCCCTCGGTGCCTGTAGTTCAACCTGTCTGGGTCGAATCGTTGTTATGACATCGATGAACTATATTGCACGGCAAATTTTTAGATTACTAGGGGAAACACTGCTATCCTGCGTGAAATTTCTGTAGACAATGTTATGACATGAAAACAGACATCTACCTAGGCATAGACATGGGCTCCACGGGCCTGAAGGCGGTCGCCTTCGAGGCCGGGAGCGGCGCCACGCTGGCCGCATCGGGCGGCGCGCTGCCCTACCGGCAGTTGGCGCAAGGCGGTTGCGAGCTGTCCGCGGACGCCATCGAGGCGGCGCTGGCGCTGGCCTTGCAAGGCGTGGCAGCGCAACTGGGCAGGCGTGTGGCGGACGTGCGCGCGCTCTGCTGCACGGGCCATGGCGCAGGCCTGTATGCGCTGGATGCGAGCAGCCAATTGCTGGAGGGCCGCGCGGTGGCATCGACCGACCAGCGCGCCGCCGCCCGCGCCCGGGCGCTGGACCGCAGCATGGGGGATGCGCTGTATGACGAAGTGGGGTGCCGGCCGTGGGCCGGGCAGTCGTCACTGATCGCCGCGGAGCTTTTCAACGCGAACGCCGGCCAGCTCCATCGCATTCGCCACCTGCTGTTCGCCAAGGACTATCTGGGGTTCCTGTTGACCGGCGAGATCGCCACGGACGCCAGCGACGCCAGCACCGCAGGCCTGCTGTCGCTCAAGGCCGGGGCTTGGTCCACGATGGCTTTCGAGGCCGCCGGCCTGTCTGGCCTGGCGGCCACGGCGCTGGCGCCCATCGCGCCCAGCGGCACGGTGATCGGCCGGCTGCGGCCGGCCCAGGCGGCTACCTTCGGTTTGCCCGCCGGCCTGCCCGTGGCACTGGGCGCGATCGATCTGCTCGCCTCACTGAAGGCGGTGAGCGCGGAGCGCGAAGGCCATGCCGTGGCCGTGCTCGGCACCTGGTGCGTGAATGCCGTAGTGGCGCCGACTCGCGAACCGAAGCCGGAAGTCGGCGCCATCGTCAGTTTCGGCGATCCGGACCGCAGGCTCTATCTGGAAAACAGCCCGTCGTCGATGGCGAACGTGGCCTGGCTGGCGCGCACCTTGCAGTTCCCGGACGCGGCCGCGGCGGTGGAATGCGCGATGGGCGTGCCCCTGGGCGCCGACGGCCTGCGCTTTCTGCCCTTCATCAACGGCGGAAGCTGGCCGGCGGGAGCCTGCGCGGGCTACGTCGGCCTGCAAGGGCATCACACCCGCGCGCACATGGCGCGCGCCGTGATCGACGCCGTGGTGGCGCTGCACGCGTGGCATCTGAAACGCCTGGCGGCGCTTGGGCTGGGCGTGCCGGGCAGGGTCGCGGCCCTGGGCGGCGGCGCTCGGGATTTGCGCTTGGCGCGTCTGCTGGCGGGCTTTCTGGGCCATGCCGTGGAACGCTGCGGCGACGACGAAACCGGCGCGCGTGGCGCCGCCTTGTATGCCGCGCTATCGCAAAACCCCGGCGGCGACGACTTGCTGCCGGCCCCATCCGAAACGGTCGAACCGCTAGCCGCCGAGACACAGGCGCATGCCGATTTCTACGCCAGCTTCCATGGTTTGGTGGACAGCATGGCTCCCGCCTTCGGCCATCTGGCGGAACCGGCCCGATGACCCCGCACACACCGACCTTCGCGCGTCCGGCCTCGTTGGCGGGCCGTCATTTTTCGACGGTGATCGTCGGCGCGGGCATCAACGGCGCTGGCGTGTTCCGAGACCTGTCGTTGCAAGGCGTGGACTGCCTGATCGTGGACAAGGACGATGTGGCTGCTGGCGCCAGCAGCGCGCCGTCGCGCATGATCCACGGCGGCTTGCGCTACCTGGAAAGCGGCGCATTTTCGCTGGTGGCGGAAGCCACCCGCGAACGCAATCTGCTGCTGCGCAACGCGGCGCATCTGGTGCATCCGCTGGAAACCGTGGTGCCGCTATCCAGCCGCTTCGGCGGCTTGTGGGGCAGCATGTTGCGCTTTGCCGGCCTGAGCGCCTCGCCCGGCGCGCGGGGACTGTGCGTAGTGGGGCTGGGCTTGCGCCTCTACGACCGGCTGGGCCGCAGCCAGCGCATCATGCCGGAACATCGCATCGAGCGCGTGCCACAGGCGGACGGCGCACTGTTCGGCACGGACGTACGCTGGACAGCCACTTACTACGATGCCTGGATACGGCATCCGGAATGGCTGGTGCTGGAGCTGATCGACGATGCCCATCGCGGCCATCCGGCCTCGGTCGCATCGAACTATTGCAGCGTGACGGCATGCCAGGGCCGCACCATCACGCTGCGCGACGCGCTCACCGGACAATCCGTGCAAGTGACCGCCGATACGGTGGTCAATGCGACGGGGGCCTGGCTGGACCGCGCCGCCGGCGCGCTGCAAGGCGCCGGCTCACGCGTCATGGGCACCAAGGGGTCACACCTGATCCTGAACCATCCCGCGCTGCGCTCGGCGCTTCAAGGCCGCATGGCTTACTTCGAGGCGTCCGACGGCCGGGTGTGCATCGTCTACCCCTTCCTGGACCGGGTGCTGGTGGGCTCCACCGATATACCGGTGGACGATCCGGACCTTGCCGCAACCGATCCGGCGGAGATCGACTACCTGCTTGGCGTTCTGCGCGAGGTGTTTCCTCGCCTGGATTTCAGCCGCAATGACGTGGTCTACACTTATGTGGGAGTCAGGCCGCTGGCCCAGTCCGATGCCGACAAGCCTGGACAGATATCGCGCGATCACGCGGTGGTGATCGACCCGCCCAACGCACGGCGCGAGGTCCCCATGGTGTGCCTGGTGGGCGGAAAATGGACCACCTTCCGTTCGCTGGCGCAATTGGCAGCCGACGCGGTGCTGCAACAACTGGGCCGCGCGCGGCGGCAGTCAACCGAGCAGGTGGCGATCGGCGGCGGGGCGGGCATGCCCGCCGATGCTCCGGGGCGGCAACGCTTTCTGGACAGCATCCAGGCGGCCACCGCCTTGGACCGCGAGCGCGTCACCGAACTGTTCATGCGCTATGGTTCACGGGCGGGCGCCGTGGCGGCGGATTTCGCGGCTGCGGGCGATAAGCCCTTGCGCCACGCGCCGGACCATTCCGCGGCCGAGATCCGCTATCTGTGCCGTGAAACGGCCGTGCAGCACCTGACCGATCTGGTGATCCGGCGCACCCTGCTGGCCATCCGCGGCCATGTCACCCCGGCGCTGCTGGCTGAATTGGCCGATATTGCCGCAGCCGAGCTGGGCTGGAACGCCGAGCGCCGGCAGACCGAGTTACGGGCCTGCACCGCGACGCTGCGGGACCGGCATTGTGTTCAACTTCCTGCGGACGAGACGTCCTGGGCAAAGCCCGCCGATTCCGCCCTGACCGCAGGTTCGATTTCCAACTCTTTGACGACATGAGCAGCCCCATCTCCACCGAAGCCATATTGGACCGCAGCGCCGGCGCCCCGCTCTGGGCGCAGTTCCGCGACGTGGTGCGCGGCAAGATCCTGCAAGGCGAACTGGCCGTGGGCGACAAGCTGCCCACCGAGGCGGAGTTCGGCGAGCAATATGGCATTTCGCGCATCGTCGTGCGCGAAGCGCTGGCGGACCTGGTCCGCAACGGCCTGATCTACAAGATACGCGGCCAAGGCGCCTTCGTGTCGGCGCGCGAACGCGACGAAGATTTCGTTTCCACCGTGCTGGGATTTTCGGACGAAATGGAACGCAAGGGCCGCACGGTGCGCACCCAGGTGCTGCGACAGGAACTGCGTGCGCCGACGGCGCACGAGGCCAGTTCGCTGGGGCTGGCCGAAGACGGCCAGGTGGTGGCGCTCAAGCGACTGCGCAGCGTCGATGGCGAACTGCAATTGCTGGTGGAAACCGCCGTGCCCGCGGACCTGGTGCCGGGCCTGCACCGCACCCGTTTGGAAAACCGTTCGCTCTACGACGTGCTGCGCAGGCAGTACGGCCTGCGTATCGTGCGCGCGGAACGTTGGATAGACGCCGTGCAACCGGACGCCGAGACCTGCGAATTGCTGGGAATGAAAGAACCCGAACCCTTGCTGCGCATCGAGTCCATCGCCTATGGCGCCAACGGACGTCCGCTGGAACACTACCGCGCCTTGCACCGCTGCAAGTCCAGCCGGCTGCATGTGCAGACCACTACCTGACGCATCAAGGCGCTTGCTTCAGTGGCAACGTGACGGTGTTTAGGATCGTCTGCATCCGGCACTGCTGCATCGCCTGCCCCATCATCATCTGCCTGCGCTTCGCCGATCGGCTTTGTTGGCCGCTCTTGGCCTCTGCCGCTGCCTGTCTTCCTTGTCCTTGGTCATCTTGTTCGCCTTCGATTGCGATGTTGAATCGCGTATCGAGGTGGCCGTGAAACGGGGGCAAGATCAGCCCTCGCGCCTCTTGCCAGCTGGTCCCGAACCAGTTTACATTCGAGAATGCTTCCTATTATTGTTTCGATGCGCAAGAGTGATGCATGAGTTTTTTGTCTGATCAATCGCCTGCCGTGAATGTTGAGTCGCTCTATTGCAACGACCATAGATGGTTGCAGGGTTGGCTGCGCCGCAAACTGGGCAACGCGCACGATGCCGCAGATCTCGCTCACGATACGTTCCTGCGCATCCTGTCATCTCAGGCGTTCAATCAGCATTACAGCAACGAACCACGTGCGTTGCTCACGCACATCGCCAAGGGCCTGGTGGTCGATCACTGGCGCAGAAAGGCGGTCGAGACGGCATACCTGGACGCCATCTCGCAGCTTCCCGCGCAGCACGCACCTTCTGCCGAAACTCGCCTGCTCATCATAGAAGCGCTGGTGCGCATCGACACCATGCTCGCCGGCATGACGCCACGCATCCGCCAGGTCTTCCTGATGGCACAGCTTCACGGTATGACGCTGGCTCAGATCTCCGAACACATGACGATGCCGCTGATCACCGTGCGACGCGATATCCAGAAAGCCTTGCTCGCCTGCCTGGCCGTGGCCTGAGCCTCTCCGGACACACCGTCATGTCTTCCACCACTGCCGTCATCGACAGCAGGATCCTGAAAGAGGCGGCGGCTTGGGCCATCACCTTTCAGTATGAATCACCTTCAGTCGCCGATCGTCAAGCTCTTGAGCTCTGGTGTCGCAAGAGCCCAGCACACGCCGCCGCCTGGATGCGGACGCAAGCCATCTTCCATGTCTTCGACGAGGTTCCTCGCGAAATCGGAGCGGAGGCGCTGGAGAGCCTGCAACGCAGCAACGGTCGTCGCCGCAGCCTGCGTACGGTGGGCATGTTGCTGGTGGTTGCGCCGCTAGGCATGCTGGCTTTGCGTTACGTACCGTGGCGGGAATGGACCGCCGATGTAAGCACGACAGCAGGCGAGCGCAAGCAACTGACGCTGCCCGACGAGTCGCATCTGGCGCTCAACACCCGCAGCGCGGTCAATATCAAGTTCAGCGATACCGAACGCCGGATCCGTCTGGTCGCGGGCGAGGTGCTTATTTCCACGCAGAAGGACCGCGTGGCCACGCCGCGACCGTTTCTGCTGGATACGCCGGCTGGCGTCGTGCGGGCGCTGGGCACACGCTTCAATGTGCGGCAGATCGATTCCGACAGGTTTCGGGTTGCCGTGTTGGAGAGCGCCGTCGAGATCCGCCCCTTTGGAGGCACGCCCCGCATTGTGCGTGAGGGCGAGCAAGCCGAGTTCGATGGGACGGGCGTGGGCAGCATTGCCCGCATCGAAAACCACGTCGGCCTGTGGGAGAAGGGCATTTTGCTGGTCAAGGGCATGCGTCTGGCTGACGTCATTGCCGAAATTGCCCGCTATCGTGCGGGCGTGTTGCGCTGTGATTCGGCCGTGGCCGATCTGCGCGTATCGGGATCGCTGCCCATCGGCGACACCGATGCGGCCCTGGCCGTGCTGGCCGAATCGTTGCCGCTCAAGATAGAGAGTCGCTCGAAATACTGGGTGACAGTGCTTGCAAGAGATTGATGCCTCTTTGGCCCGTTCGTGACAAAGCTCGCCACGAGCGAAGGCGATTCGGAACTTACATCTTGCAATGAGCATATTTTTCGTCTCGTTCGGTGTACCGCTGTAAGACGCCATTGAGGGCGTCCGAGGTATTCACCCCTACTGACGAAAGGTCCATAGCATGGCGCTTCGCTCACCTCCACGCTCGTCTGCCGACAAGGCAGCCGGTGTCCGCACTTCGCAATCAGGCCGCTCCCCCCAACAACCTCCGTACCGGCGAAAGGCCAATCTGCTCGCGTTGGCGGTGAGTTGTGTCCTGACAAGTCTGCCCGCAGCCGTGCTGCTTTCACCCGGCGTTGCGACGGCCAGCGAGGCGCCGGGCAGCGAGCAAAAGAAAAAATACCGTATCCCGTCCGGCAAGTTGAGCGATGTGCTGGCAGAGTTCGCCGCCCTCTCGGGTGTGTATCTGACGTACGACCCACAGCGTCTGGCCGGACTGCAGAACAGACCGCTGGATGGCGTCTACAGTATCCGCGAAGGCTTCGCACACCTGCTGGCCAACAGTGGATTCGAGGCGCTGGACAACGGTGCCGGCCGTTACGTGCTGCGCCAGGCTCCGCCAAGCGATAGTGGCGCGCCCAGGCAGTCAGCCGCAGGCGACGGCGATGCCACGCTGCTCAGCCCCGTGATCGTGACGGGACTGTACCGTGGCGATCTGACCCCTGTGTACGCCGGAGGCAAGGTGGCGACCGGCATCCGCGTGGGTATGCTCGGCTACAAGGATTTCATGGAGACGCCCTTCAGCACCATCGGCTATACCGAGGAGGCTGTACGTCAAGCTCAGGATCTTGCGCGGGTTGTCGGGTCGACCGATGCCGGGGTTTACGACCTGGGCATGCGCGGCACGGTCCGCGAGGCGTTCGTCATCCGCGGGTTCGATGTGGACTCTGGCGATATTGCCTTCGGCGGGCTTTATGGTTTGCTGCCCTACACCCGGGTACCGCTGGAACTGGTGGAGCGCGTCGAAGTGCTCAAGGGACCTTCCACCATGCTCAACGGCATGCCTCCGGGCGGGTCTGTCGGGGGGAGTATCAACCTCGTTCCGAAACGGGCGACCGAAAAGCCGCTGACCCGGGTGACCGGCATGTTCGTGTCCGACGGTCAATACGGTACGCACGTGGATGTGGGCCGACGATTCGGCGACGACCAGCAGGTGGGCATACGGTTCAACGGGCTGTATCAGGATGGCCGCACGTCGGTCGAAGGGCAATCGAAACGCACCACGCTGGGCGCCTTCGGCCTGGACTGGCGCAACGAACGAGTGCGGCTGGCGGCCGACTTGTACGCAAACAAGGATAACGGCAGCAGTGTCAATCGGGGTATCACCGTGGGCGCGGGACTGCAAAGACCGGACGTGCCGAATCCGCGTCGCTCGCTGGAGCCGGATTGGACTTTCTCCAATGTAGAGGATTCGGCTTTTGTACTGCGAGGCGAGGCCGATGTCACCGATGACATCATCGTCTATGGAAACTACGGGAAAGCCAAGACTGACTACAACGGCGTGCTCGGCGTGGTCTTTAGGGTGACCGACAACGATGGGCGCTATCGCACCAACTTTGGACAGCAACGACAGTCGCTGGATCGCACGGCAGGCGACGTCGGTGTCATGGCGCGTCTGCGCACGGGCGGCGTGAAGCACGAAGTAGCGGTCAGCGGCTCCTACTACGAGCAGGAAGTCCGATCCGCAATCGCGCTCGGTCTATTGCCGTCCGATTGGTACACCAACATTTATGACCCGCAATGGGGGCCTGCGCCTGCCAGACCGCTGGGCAAGTCGGACATCCCCAAGACCGCCTTGTCGCGCCTGTCCAGCGTAGGTATTGCCGACACCATGAGCTTTGCCGGTGATCGTGTGGTGCTGACGGCGGGCCTGCGGCGCCAGAATGTGATCGCCGAGTCTTTCAACATGACCACCGGTGCCCGCACATCGCGCTACGACGAGTCGGCCACATCGCCAGCGGCCGCGTTGCTGGTGAAAGCCACCAATCAGATATCCATCTACGGAAACTACACCGAAGGGCTCAGGGAAGGCGCCATCGCGCCGGTTGGCGCAAGCAATGCCGGAGAGATCTTCGCGCCCTACAAGACCAAACAGCACGAAGTGGGGGTGAAGCTGGACCTCGGCGACTTTGCGGCGACCTTGAGTGCCTATCAGATCAGACTGCCCAGCAGCTATGTCGACCCTGTGACAAACATGTTTTCCTTCGAGGGTGAGCAGCGCAATCGCGGCCTCGAACTGGGCTTCTTCGGTGAACCCACGAGTGGCCTGCGCCTGATGGGCGGTGTGGCCTATCTGGATGCGGAACTCACCAAGACGGCCGGTGGCGTGGATCAGGGACGGTTCGTGATGGCACGACCCAAATGGCAAGCGAAGCTGGGTGTCGAATGGGATGTGCCGGGCGTTCCGGGCCTGACCGCGACCGGCAATGTGCAGGCCATCACCGGGCAGTTCTACAGCCGCGACAACTCACTCAGAACGGCAGGCCGAACCATCTTCGATGCCGGCATGCAGTATCGGACTTCGATCGATGGCCACGACGTGGTTCTGAACGCCAATGTCCTGAACCTTGCGAACAAGGCGTATTGGGCGGCGGGAGGCGCCGGCAAGTTGTGGCTGGGCGCGCCTCGCACATTCATGCTTTCGGCCAGCGTGGATTTCTGATTTCGAAAAACCCGGCCGTCATATCAATCAAGGAATATGAGGCTCTTTTGATATTCGAATGGCCTAAGCGTGACTAACAAGACCGGGGCCCGGCCGCGCTGGGCATCCGGGAACCAACGAGAAAAGGCGAAGATGGCGGCCCTCTGTGCCGAGCATTTGCTTGCCCGGAAGCCGTAATTGGAAGCTCAAAGAACTCGCATTAATTTGCGCGTTTTGGTCCCAAAACGGACCCAAAAAATGTAAGCCTTTGATTTGGTGGCGCGCCCGACAGGAATCGAATCTGTGCGGACGCAAATTAGCGCCAATTAGCGTGCAGAAAGCATCATGAAGCAAGCAAGATAGCCGCATTAAGTCGCACTAATTTGCGTAAATGGCCCCGCTTTTGGCCCCATGCCCGCTCATGGCTGGCTACTAGTCCCTCCATCCCCCTCCCATGTTGAGGCCCCCCTAGGAATGATCCATATGAGGTCAACGACCCTCGCGGGCGCACGCGTGCCTCGCCGCTTTGACGCGACATTCGAATACCCCTCCACAGCAAGGGCCGGGCGCCACGCCGCCCGATTGTGGTTTGAAGAACCGACGTCCCTCTCCCTGGCTCAGTTTCGAGATCATCACTTTCGCGACCACTGCCAGGGAAAGCAAGACTCCCCGAGCGAGCGAGCCGTCAGAAAGTCCGCGTTCCACCAGGCCTTTACGGAGGCCGTTGGCCACATCGTCGTCGAGGAGGGACGCTTCTATGCGCTCGCTGCTTGAACGTCCCGTGAGCTTTCGTTTGTCAGCGGAAAGCTACGCCAAGTATGAAGCTGCTGCGGCACAACTCGGCATGCGGTTGTCTCAGTACCTTCGCTTGCGTCTGGAAGTGGATGACTCTGTGTCCGAGCAGGTTTCGCAGCTGCGCCTGACGATGCTAGATGTTGCACCGAACGCCGACACCACCGCCCGCACCAATCCCGCGCTCGTGGAGCTACTTTTGCTGGTCCGCCGAGGCAGCAGTCCTGGTGAATTGCGTGCCGTCCATAACGAGCTCGAGCGCCAAGGCTTGACGCCCTGGTCGCCAGAATCAGCGTAGTCACACGCACCGACCGCACCCTTGCGCTTGCGAGGCGCTTCCCTCTACCTCTCGGGCAGTCCTTGCCCCCGGAGTCTTCCCAATGCACACCCCCGCCCTGGCGGCCGTCCTCGCGACGGCCTTCCTTCTTTCGGCCTGCGGTTTTGCCCCGCCCGCGCCCGCCAAACCAAGCGATACGCCGCGTGTGGCGATCAATCGCATCGATCCTCGCCTGATAGACCCCGCCGCCCAGTCGGCAGCACCCGTCGAGCCTCCCAGCGCCGCGGCAAGCCCCTTGCCGGCGTCCGATCTACCGGGTAATTCTGCGCCGCCCGCTACGACATCAACATCCCTTGCATCGGTCGCGGCAATACCTGTTCCCGAAGCGCCGGCCAAGAGTGAATCAGCCCCAGAGGCGTCTCATGCCGCGGCGCCAACCGAGCAAACGGCCAACGACCAGCCCGCCACCATCCAAGTTGCCGCCTCCCTCGTCGCTGGCCAAGAAATGCTGTCTTCACTGCCGGCCGAATCAAGCCCCGCCGAAGCCATCCCGCAGTCCGAACCCGAGCCGGTCATCCTGAAGGAAATCTGGAAGATCAGCCCGGAAGACCGCACCGTGCGGCAGGCGCTAGCCCGGTGGGCAGGCAAGGCCGGCTGGACTTTCGGCCCGGATCAATGGGAGGTGAACTTTGACCTTCCGATCCAAGCGCCGGCCGAATTCGAGGCTGCGAGCTTCCAGGAGGCAACCCAGGCCCTCTCGCAGGCGGTTGCCATGACCGAATCGCCCATCCGCCCGTGCTTCTACGGCAACCGCGTGCTGCGCGTGGTGCCCTTCACCCGAAGCTGCAATCGCTCCCCTGCCACGCAATCCTAGCCGTGGCATAGACCAGGAACCCCAATGACTGCATACCGCACTGTTGCGGCGGCGATCGCGCTTGCAGCGCTTGCCGGCTGCTCCGCATTCCAAGCCACCGACCGCATCAACGCCCGCGCCGACCGCGAAGGCGTGACCCACTCCCGGACGCTGGAACTTTTCAAAGAGAGGGCCGGCGACACCGAACGGGCCAAAGGCCAGGTCGTGGACCTTCCATGGATTGCGGGCAAACCGCAGCCCTTGGCTCGAGACGTCACCTTGCCGCCTGCGCTGCGCGCCAACGTCAATACCACTCTGCTCTTCGAAGACAATGCCGCCGACCTGAAAACGCTGGCCGACCGTATCCAGATCGCAACTGGAATACTGACGCAGGTGTCCGGCGACGCATTGCTACCGGCGGAGTACTTCCTGCCCCGCCTGGCCAGCGAACAAGGGTCTGTCGTCGGCGCCACCCTGGGTGCATCCACGGCAGATACCCTTGTCCCCGCGCTGATCCCCGGCCTCGCCGTTGACCGTATTGCCGGCCCGACCCTGCCCCAAGGGGTCGCACGGACCAAGATGTCGCCCCTTCCCGCCGGCCAGGCACCCCTCGCGTCGGTCCTGGACTCGATCTCGCTCCGTCTCGGCGTGTACTGGCGATATGACGAAAAGATCGGTGCCATTCGCTTCTATCGGACGGAAACGAAGAGCTACGTGGTACGCGCTCCCACGCAGAACGCAGAAGAGAACCTGCAGCGAGACATGCGATCCGCCAACTCGACACTCGCCGAGAAGTCGAGCACCGCGTCGAAAGACGAGGCGAAGGAGCTGGCCGCCGTCGTCAGCAAGGTGACCCAGTTTCTCACCCGCGCCGGCGTCATCAAGTCAGCAGACGGCGCTTCCAACACCATCGTCGTGACCGACACGAAGGAGGCCCAGGAGCGAATCGCCGAATTCCTGGAAGCAGAAAATCGCCAGATGACGCGCCGTGTACGTCTCGTTTTCGAGGAGATCACGGTTCAACGTGATCGACTGAACCAAGGTAGCGTCGACTGGAAGATCCTCTTCAATAGCTTGGGACGCGAGAACCAAGCCTCCGCGCTAGGTGTCGGCGGGATGCTCGACGCAGCGCAGGCGCCAGGCAGCATTGGCGCGACGGTGGGGAGCGGACCTTTTGCTGGGTCCAACATTGCCCTTACCGCGCTGTCTCAGCTCGGATCGATCATCAATCACAAGAGCGTTCCGATGCTCTTACAGAACCGCCGGCCTGGAAAGTACGACACGCGCAATACCTTCGAGTACATCAAGGATTTGCAGCAGACACAAAGCACGTCCGACACGTCGGCGCCGACCGTCACCGTCACCCAGAACGAGAAGACTGTCGGCACTTTCCTCACCGTTGTGCCGGACGCCCAGGACGACGGCCAGGTCTTGCTGACAATTGCCTACGACGACACTCGGCTCATTTCGCTGAAGAAGCAACCTGTCGGTTCTCGCGATGACCAATCGTTCGTACAGCAAGCTGATATAGGCGGCCAAGGTCGCGTCCAGCAAGTAATGGTCCGCCCCGGTGAGCAAACCGTCATCGGTGGCTTCCAACAGTCCGCCGACAACTCCACCAGACGGCGTCTGGATGACAACGCGCCCATGGTCGTAGGAGGTTCCGATGCATCACAGGAGCAGCAGGTGCTCACCGTTGTACTGGTGACCGCCATCCCAGAAGAAGGATTCTGATCATGGCATTGCGAAAGAAGGCCCCCCGACGCACCAGCTACCGACTTGTTGCCATCCCGGGGTCACCAAATCAACTCGTCCTCGGGTTGAAGTGGCGCACTGTCCTCGGTGAAGACCTCCAGAAGCTTGCACTCCAAGCAGCGCGCAAGGCGCGTGCGACTCATTATGTTCGAAGTGACTCGCGCAGCTCGTCGGTAGGTCTACTGACCGCGAAAGGTCGTGAAAACCGGACAAAGACACGTGCGACCCTTTTCTCGGCAGCAGCAGCCTTCGCGCAAATGCATCGGCACGGTACACATGCCGTCGTATGCGAACTGCAGGACAAGTCTGTCTGGCTAGCGGTCGTGATAGATGGTGCAGTCCAGGGCGGTGGGGACACCATATTTCAAGACCGCACCGCGGCTCAAGAAACTGTCGCAGACGCCACGACTCGCCACAGCGACTTGCAGCTGCATAGCAACTATTGGCCACAGGCACGGCCCTTCTCCCTGCCGCAGCTGACCGCCTATGCCAACGCCCAAACGGCACTGAAGCGAGCCACATTCAAGCTATCGATGGTCTCGCCCATCTGGTGGGTATTGATAGCCCTAATCCTTGCATATGAGGCATGGGATCTCGGAATGTCCTGGTGGGATGAACGACAGGCTCTTTTACAAGAGCAATTGCAGGCAGCACAGCCCCAGCTCGATCCTGAAACTCTCTGGAAGGGTGCAATCGGCGCTTGGGCCAGTTCGATCCGAACACACGGGAACGAAGGCCTAGACGAAGTCGTCAACGCCGTTCTCAGTGTGCCAGTCGAACCTGGCCGCTGGCGCCTAACGGAGGTGGACTGCCAACCTCAGGCCAGATCCTGCACAGCCAAGTTTCGACGAACACGCCTCGCTGATAATCACTCGCTAAAGGCCGCACTTCCAGGTTTCTGGCAAATCTCGCACTTGGATCTCGAAACAGCTTCTGCGAGATGGAACCTTCCGAGCCCTCGACTCTTCAGGCCATTACAGCTGCAAAAGCTACCCAGCCCGGAGGAGATGAGACTGACATGGGAGCCTCGTTGGCAAGGTTTGGCGCCCGCCCTGCAGGACTTCACGATATCCAAGCCTGGCCAAGTTCCGATCGCGGTCCCGAACGTGAAGCTACCAAACGGACTTGAGCAGCCCGTACCGAAGCCGAAAGGCATCAGATTGCCTGCCAGCCAGTCCTTAATCATCAACGGCCCGCTGCGCTCCCTCTACGGGCTCGACCTACCTGTGACTACCGAGCTTGAGCAGCTCCAAGTGCGTTACATGCCGGAAGCCACACCTGGTCTAACGGCCAGTGCCTTCCCGGCCATGCTTAAAGGAACTATCTATGTCCTCGCGCCGTGATTTTTCACCGCGACTCCTTGTCGCAATTTGCGCCGCCGCCATCGG
The DNA here is from genome assembly GCF_059760445.1 of Achromobacter sp. D7-1. NCBI lineage: Bacteria > Pseudomonadati > Pseudomonadota > Betaproteobacteria > Burkholderiales > Alcaligenaceae > Achromobacter > Achromobacter sp. D7-1. The sequence goes on from NZ_JCBAMT010000019.1 coordinate 72,307, forward strand.
GCTAGGGCTGCTTTCCCCCGCTATCACGCACGCTCAACCTGAAAGCCAGACGATCGTGCCCAGCCCGCCTCCCGCCCCACCCAGTCACCTTGTTCGTCAACTGCTGGAACTGGATGCCCGCCAGGCACTCGCCGAGGAACGGTCCAAGGTGAAGAGTCCCATTCCCATGAGTCCGTTAGGCGAAATGCCGCTCAGCGCTGATCCAGCCACGACGGAGACACCGGCGCCTCCGAAGGCTCCCACGGCACGCCTGCTCGCTATTGTTGGTGTCGGCAAGCGCCTCGTCGCGCACATTCAAGTGGGCGAGAGGCAGGCCGCATATCTGGGCGGAACCGCCTCACGGATCGCGGGTCCGGACCTGGGGTTGAGCTCGCTCAACATCTCGCCTCCCTGCGCGACCTTTTCGATACGTGACCAGGACGCTTCCACGTACTGTCTAGATGAGAGAGCACCATGAGCAACGGAATTTTCAGTTGGGTCCGAAGAGTTCTTCGCAGCTCACGCACGGATTTTCGCGAAGACGATCCGGCACCGGTCCTCAGCATGGCGTCAGCGCTGCCGGAACACATCGAAGCCTCGGAGGGACATCTCGAATCCTTCGAAGACGTCGAAGCCATGCGCCCGGCCTTTGAAATCCTTCGTGTTGACTGGTGCGGCTCTGAGGCCGCCGCAAAAGCTTGCGTCGCCGAGCTGGAAGGCAAGCAATACGTCGTCTTCGTCAAACAGGGGGAACAAGACTCTGACATCTTCCGCGCCGTCTTACAGCGGGCACGAGAGGCCGCGCAGCGCCCTGAGGTCAGTGTCTACACCGTCAACCCGGTCGTGCTTCTTGCCCTGGTGCGCGAGCGCATGCAGGCAAAGGACGTCAAGCAAAGAACGTCAAGGACTCGGGCACTTGGCGCGCGATCGGCAGTCCGCATCGGCTTTCATGACCTCGCCGCCTGGGGCGTGCGCAATGGCGCCAGCGACCTGCACTTGAACATCGACACAACGGCAGCGATTTCCTCCGTATGCGCAACAATCGACGGTCAGTACACCACGCCTAAACAATTGAGCATGCCTACCGAGCGGCTCATTGAAATGGCTAACGTGGCCTGGCTCGATGTGCACGGCGGAAACGGCCTCTTCCTTGACATGACGAATGAACAGCAGGGCAGGCTGTACGAGCTCGTCGACGAACGGCTATACATGCTGCGCTGGGGCTCTTTCATTGCCGACAAGGGGCCTTCGATCACGATTCGTCTGCTCGACATGGATGCAAAAGTGGAACCCGTTGACATGGGAACGCTAGGCTTCTTGCCATCCCACATCGCCAAGTTCCAACGATGCCTACAAAGCATGGGTGGCGCCATCGTTATCGGCGGAGTCCCCGGTTCTGGGAAGACCGTAGCCAATGCCCAACTCATCGTGCGGTTGCCAGAAACGCGCAAAGTCATGACGATCGAGGATCCCGTCGAGCTGGGAATCCCCCGCACCCTGGCCGCCAGCGTTTCTCGAACGCTCGATGGCTCGGACCAAAAAACGATGCGGTCCAAGCTCATGGCAATAAAACGAGCCGCAGCCAGTGACGTCTACTTGGGCGAGATTCGGGACCTCCTGACCGGCTCAGCTTTTCAAGACATCGTTCTTTCGGGTAGCAGCCTGTATACGACCACCCACGTCGGCCACGCGCTTTCCATACCCCAGCGCTTCGCTTCGAGCGAAATCGGTATCCCGCGCACGACGCTTGGCACGCCCGGAGTTCTCAAGCTGTTGGCGCATCAGGCACTGATGCCTGTCACGTGCAGCTGCGCCCTGCCCGCGGTTTCGTTGCTCGAGGGTGCGAAGGACCGACTTGGCGTGCACCAGAACAAGGACACGTGGTCCAAGTATCTGGAGAACATTGAACATCTCTACGGGTTCGACAGCACCCGTATCAAAGTTCGAAATCCCGAGGGGTGTGAGAAATGTCGTGCAAAGGGCATCCCCGAGCTCTATGGCTACGCAGGGCGAACGGCTGTCGCCGAGATGTTCGAACCTGCCTCAGATCCGGAGGCCCTTCGGGCGATAAGCGACGGCGATGAACTGCGTTTACGGCAGATCTATGCCGGCCACCGAACGGCCGCCTACGACGACCCCGACATGGAGGGAAAGACGACCATGGATTGCGCTGTCTACAAGATGAGCCAAGGACTGATAGACCCACGGGACATCGAGCCGCACTTCAAGGCATTCGCGACGGTGCTTCGTGAAAGGAAGCGGGAATGAAATTGCCCTTCGCACTCACAAGAGTTGGACAGGCCGCCCACAAGTTCTCTCGCCGGCGGGCTGATTGGTATGAATACCTCGCAGACATGACGGAGGACACCCAGGGACAGCGCACAATCCTGAACATTCTCGACAGTGATTCCCAACGATACGGGCGCAGCGCACGGGGCATTCTCTCGACCTATTGGGCGCACAAGATTGTCGAAACGGGAGATATCGGGATCACTCTGCACGGCACGCTTCCGCCAAAAGAGGTTGCAGAATTTGTGTCCCTTCAGCGTCAGGGGCGCGCGGTTCTTTCCAGTGGACTGCGGGACATGGCAAGCCTAGTCAGGCTGAGCGTTCGCCTAAGAACGATTCTCTTCTCTACGCTCTTTACCTCCGTCATGGCGATAGTCCTACTGTGGAGTCTTGTCGTGATCGGGATCCCCTATTTCACTGCGCCGATGCTACTCAGCTCGATGCCTGACATTCCATCCGCGTACCTCACGCCATCAACTCAAGCGTTCTTCGAACTGGCAGATTGGATCCGAAACCATGGTCCACGAGTCTGGCTCGGTACTCTGATACTCCCAGTGGCGTTTCAGCTGTCATTCCCATACCTGGACGGACCCGTCAGAAATTGGCTCGACAACTGGGGGCCGTATCGCCTTTATCGCGACGTCCAGGCGATCGGGGTAATAAGCACCGCCGCCACAGCAGTTAAGCCTCGAGAAGGCAAAACCGTCCCGCTCCGTGAAGCCATTGAACTGCAATTCGATGGAGCCTCCCGCTGGCTGACAAGGCGCCTTCTGACAATTCAGCAACGGTTAGAAGATTCGAAGTCAGGCGTTCAAGTCTTCGACGTCGGCCTAATGGATCGTGAAACGTACTGGTACATGGAAGACCTCGGCGGAACGCTGGGCCTGGACGTCGCGCTTCAGAAGACCCGCGAACGGATGGAATCCACGATCCTGAAGCAAGTCGAAGCCCGAGCAAAGCAAGTGCGATGGGTCGTCCTGATTTGTGCCGTTGTTGCCATGGCAGTCCTCATGATCTGGCACCAGAGCGTGATTTGGGACATGCGAAACGCAATGATGCTCGAAGCTTCCATGTAGCGCTTCTTCTCCAATATGCAGCGGACAGCTCAACGGCGTTCGTTGTTTCCAAGAAATCCAACCACACGGAATCACTCATGAACAATCCCGGCATTCCTTCGCAACAGAGCAAGCGAAATCTCAGCAAGGACCGTCAACGCCAAGGAGGCTTCACCCTCGTGGAAGTCCTGGTCGTCATCGGAGTCATCGTCTTCCTCATCATCATCATGTTCCCGCAAGTCAAGGGAATCTTCATCCAAGGACGTGTTCCCGCCGTCGCAGGCGAGCTGCAACGCTTCATGACGGCCACGCGGCTGCTAGGCGAAGGCGACACCGCCACGCCGTATGTGGCGATCAGCAACGCGCAGAATCTGGTCCCAGCGGTCCGTGAATCGTCCGTTTTGAAAGTGACCGGCAATACCGTCGCGCACCGCCTTGGCGGTTCGGGGGTCGGCACGAACGGGACGGTAACGATCGGTCCTGTTGCTCTGGGCGGGGGAGCCTCGGGCAGCGCCTTCTCGCTCACCTTGACGAACGTCAATCACAAGGCGTGCCCTGTACTCGCCAGCACACTGAACGGTGTATCCGAGTCGATCAGCATCAACGGCACCGCTGCCAAATCGCTCGGCGCCAACAACGAAGCCGGGTCGCTGAACGCTGTCACAGCGCAGGATCTCTGCGTCAACGGCGACAGCAATACATTCGTCTTCGCGACGCGCTGATTCCATAAACCTGCTGAGGCGGTTTCCCTAAACGCCGCCTTCGCATATTTCTCGAATCACTCCATGCAACTTACCAAACCATGTTTGCCTCGCAGCCTTCGGCGACAGGCAGGATTTACCCTGGTTGAAGTGCTTGTGGTTCTGGCGATCGTCACCCTTGCCACCGTTCTATACGCGTACACGATCAAACGCGATGCCGACGAAAGCGCAGCAAAGGCTACCGGGCGCTATCTAGCGCAGATTCGAGGCGCTCTGGTGGATCTGCAGGTAAAGCACGAAGCCTGGCTACGCGGTGAGAACATCACCAGTGCTCCACCGGGCACCTATCCGGTCCCGCCCGCGCTCAGCTGGTCGACAGTCGCTGCAGCTCAAATTGCAAACGGAGGGGTGGAAGACCTCTTTGCATTGGGACTGCTTCCGACAAGCACGCCTCGATACCCTGCGCTGGGAGACACTGCACGGTTCATTCTCGTGCGTGAAGGTGCATGCCCAGGGGCTGATTGCCGCACCGGTGCCTATGTGTATACCTGCCACCCGATCAATGACCTTCGAAGTCTTCGACAAGGCGGCGCATGCGTTCCTGCCACGGGAAAGCGAGCGCAGTTTCACCAGGGCCTTTTGGGCGTGGTGATGGCGGCTGCAGAGGGCTATGGCGGACACGATGCGAATGGAGGTACCAATGTCCGCGGCCCACTTCTGGACGTTCCACGTGCCTGGTTTGGCTTCGGTCCGGAGCGAGGTCACGCTGTTGTGGCCGCAGGCCTCGGAGCGACGCCGTTTGGACAGTTTGTGCGCCACGGCGAGACCCGCCCTGTCACGCTGCACAACACGCTCAATGTCGGCGGGGCGATCGCAAGCAACACTGGCCTTATCTTGAACACAGCGGCTTCGCCCGGCGCGGCATGCGTTCCGGAGGGCATGTATGCGTCAACTTCCAACAAGCTGCTGGCCGTCTGCACTGGTGGCGTTTGGTTTGTGCAAGCAGGGCAGACGATCACTGCCGCCTTCACCGACCTACCCAACGATGCCGCTATCCCTGCCGTAACGTGTCCTGCAGGCTTAACTCCCTGGCGGCATGTCGCACTGCAAGCCATTGAAGCGACAGCTCGTGGTGGAGACGTCAACATTGGTGGCGCGATCGGTGGAAGCATCCAAGGTTCCGGCTATGTGAATGCGGCGGGCTCAGTCACGGTCGGCGGTTCGTTCAGTGGATCCTTTCAGAACTCCGGCAATAGTTACGTCCGCACAGCCCAGCGTGCATCGGTGGCTGGTGACCGCATTGTCATCTCCCCGCCCGACTTCAACGCACGAGCATCCGTGATCCAAGGCTGCAAGAACTAGCCCCTGCGCCAGGGGCGACTCACTCCCTCCGTTCTGGAGGGAGAACCTACATCGGAGAAAATCATGTTCCTACCCTCGTCACGAGGAAGGGGCGGCCTCTGGCTTGCCCTCTTGTTCCTGCTTTTTCCCGCACTGGGCCACGCGTCGTCGGCGAACCAGGCCGACATGCAGCTGCAGACGGACCTCGGCAGCATGTTTGTCCGTGTCGATCAGGGGGCACCGCTTCCTCCCGGCGGTTGCGTCTCCGGGTATGCCTGGCACACGGGGTATGGGGGGTGCCGGCGCGCGGACACGCAGTCCGAGACGGCGGCGTGTCCCGCCGGCACTACCGGATCACGAATCCGCTATCGCTTGGCCTACGTACTGCAGGCCAATGCATATGACATCGCCTATGAGCCCTGGGGGGCTTGGCAGGACAGCTGCACCGCCGCAAGAGCAAGCGGTGTGCTCGACGTCGTGATCGCCAAGGCGCGTGGATCGGAGACAGGGGAGCACTTTCCCAACACCCTCGCTGGCAACATCGCTGCGCAAATGCAGGTCAACTACGGCACGACATTCGGAGCCACGATCTATCGCCCGACTGCTGAACTGAACTGCATCTTTGCATCTGGCACCACTGGGTCGGATGACAACCGGATCTGGATGGGTCAACTGGCCGCTCCTGGTGGTTCCTTTAATAAAGGTGCCGCCGGCAGCTGCCAGCTATCCAACGGAAACAGGACGGCCACGCTTTACGGCAGCTGCGACACGAGCACCGGCGGTGACGGTGATTTTTGCGTCGGCCGCACCTACTCCGTGAATATCACTTCGGTGGAAGGCTGCACGGTCCGCACAGAAACGCGGATGGGAAGTCAGCTTGTCGATGTCGGCAACCACTACATCTGCCAATAGCGCCACGAGGAATGTCAATGGAATTCTTCAAAATCATGCGACGCCTTGCTCTGCTGTTGCTGCTCCCCGCCGCGGCCTCCGCCGTGGCGCAGACCCCGCCGAAGATCGAGGTCCTGACCGGCGATGAAGGGGACGCTTGCGCTGCGCTGCTCTGCCTTGCCGGCGCAAAGCCCCCGAGCCAATGCGATCCTGCCCTTTCCCGCATCTTTGGCATCAAGAAGAAGAAGCTTTCTGACACCTTGGATGCGCGACAGGACTTTCTGGCCATGTGTCCCTCCGTGGGGACCGTGCCGGGCCTGAGCGAACTGGCCAAGGCGCTGGCCCGTGGAGCTGGCCGATGCGATGCCAGCACGCTCAACCAGACGCTGTCTCGCACTATCGGTACCGGCGGCGATGCGGGAACGTCGGGAACGATCATTTCCAATGTGATGCCCACTTACTGCGCGGCATACATCCTTCACGAATACACCAATTTCAAAGGGGAGATGCCTCAGTACGTTGGCAAACCAGAAGAAGACGGCTTTTGGGCCGAAGCCAACAACTACGCGGCCGCAATGGCGCGATATGAGCGCGAACAAGCGGCAAAGAAGGCCGCCCGAGAGAATACCGGCTGGGGAGGCAACTGAACCATGGACTTCCCCGAACTGGCTCGCCAGTGTGCACCCGATGTTCACATCAGCACGCTGGCCGCCGTTGTGCGCCACGAGTCGGGTTTCAATCCGCTGGTGATCGGCGTCAACAGCAAGCCGCACAGAAGTATCCGGCCGGCCTCCAAATCGGAAGCAGTCGACGAAGTGCGAAAGCTGATGGACAAGGGCGTGGATTTCGACGTCGGCTACGGCCAGATCAATGTTCGCAACTGGAAGTGGCTCGGCGTCACGCCCGAAACGATCTTTGATCCCTGCGTGAATCTGGCATCTGCTCAGCGTGTGCTTGTGAACTGCTACAAGCGCGCTGCCGAACTTCACGGGCCAGGCCAGAACGCCCTCTACGCAGCCTTCAGTTGCTACAACACAGGCAATCTGACGGCGGGCTTCAAGAACGGGTATGTCGGCAAGCTTATTGCGGGCGCCGGTCTCCCTGTGCCCGCCATCGTCAAGGATGCGCAAGCGTCCAGAGCACCTCCGCCCAAGCAGCCCAAGACGCAGGAATCCGGCATCGCTTCCAAGCCAGACGCCTTTCAGAAAGGCCACAAGGACGCCTTCAGCAATCCTCATCCAGACGCTTTCAACAAGCCCTCAGAGTCGGTTTTCGGCACGCCGATAAGCCGCCCGCGCCTCGAGTCTTCCCGCTAGCAGCTCATCCGGTGTTTAGCAGCTAAACGCCGCCCACGCGTTCCCCTACGTCTCACCTACAGCGCCCACGCCAATGCGTGGGCGTGGTTTTACCTATGGAGTTTGCAAATGCAAATCGCAGCACGTCCCTTCTCCCGCTCGCTCTCCCTGGCAGCAAACGTGGCGGTGTTCGCCCTCATGCTGCTGCATCCTGACTTGGCAATGGCGCAGTTGGCCAAAGTCACGTCCGCCGCAGACACGCTCAAAGAATGGCTGTGGCTGCTCATCCCGGTCATCGCGCTGATCATCGCAGGCGTCCTCGGGTTGCTCTACTCGATGGAAGTCATCCGCAAGGACACGCTGATTCAGTGGGGTGGCGGCGTGGTCTTCTCCGGCGCGTTGGCCGGCGGCATTATCAAGCTCTTCTTCTCCTGAACATGGCAGCCCAATCGAAGGCGCGGCCCGATCGGGCTTCCGCCGAATCAAAACCGCTGCCCGCCGGGTCGAGCGTACCGCCCAACCAATACCCCCTGTTCAAGGGTGCCACGCGAATCGCGACGATCAAAGGTGGCGTGCCGACCCGGGCATTCGTGGCTCTGGTCTTTCTCACGGTCACTGTCGCCATGTTCACCCTCTGGGGATGGCTCCTCGGCCCGATTCTCTACCCGGTCTTAGCCGTCCTGAGCCGCAATGATGATCGGGCGTTCTGGATATGGGAACTGTGGTTCAAGACAAAGCTCTTGGCCCCAAACAAACGTTTCTGGGGCGCCATATCGCTCACGCCGATTCCCTACAGCAAGCGCCGGCGTTGGTGCCGGGCGCTCGGAGCCAAAAACACATGACTCAAATCTCACCGGCCATGCCAGCCTACGAGCCGGCGGTCAGCCAGTATGTGCCGTTCTCACACCACGTCACAGACTCCGTAATCGCCACACGCAACTGGGAGTACCTGAGCGCCTGGCGGATTGACGGACGAACCTTCCAGGGATACTCCGAAGCCGAGCACAAGGAATGGATCGAAGAGCTCAACAACGTCCTGCGTGGTTGGCCCACAGGTTTTGGGCTTTGGTCGCATCTCGTCCGTCGGCGCGTCTCGGAATACCCCCAGAGCGACTATCCCGACGCCTTCTCTCGCGCCCATGACGCCGCATACAGCAAGGTGTTCGATGGCAAGCCCCCGATGATCAACGAGATGTACCTCACGATCTTGACGCGGGCTCAGGTCGATCCGACGTTGCGCCTGCTGTCCAGGTTCGAGAAGCGTACTGCGCGTCAAGCCCTTGCGTGGCAATCGCAGGCGATCGAACAGCTTGACGACATCAATCGCAAGCTCGCCGGCACGCTGAAGCGGTACGGTCCTGAAAAGCTAACTATCGTCGAGCGGGAAGTTGACGTTGCCGGGGAACTGCGCACCGCACACTTTTCCGAGCCTGCGGAGTTCTTCGGTTTGCTGCTCAATGGGAAGCACTCGCCCGTGCCCGTCACCAGTGCACGCCTCTACAACTATCTTCCCACCAGCCGTCAGTTCTTTTCAACGCACGGCGAGCAGGCGGAAATGCGTGGGCCTGACTGGACGAAGCGCTACGTAATGCTGGAGGTCCGCGAGTACAGCAACAACACCAAACCCGGCCACCTGAACAGTCTGCTGAATCAGCCATACGAGTTCATCCTTTCGCAATCCTTCGGCTCCATGTCGAAGGCCGATGGACTCAAAGCCTTGTCCCGCCAGATCAAATGGCTCGAAGACTCTGGAGACTATTCCGAATCGCAGATCGCGGATCTGAAGAGGGCTCGCGACGATCTGTCCGCCGGCAAGTTCGTCATGGGGGATCACCACGCGACGCTGCAGGTCTTCGGCGACGATAGTGAGCAGGCCCTGCGAGCAGCGGCCGACATCAGCGGCGCCCTTGCAAGCAGCGAGGTCGTGGCACGCCTGGTTGATCGCTCCCTCATCGCGGCCTGGGCCGCTCAGCTGCCGGGGAACTGGAGCTGGCGACCGCGCCCGTGCCCGATCACGTCGCCCAATTTCTTGTGCTTCTCGTCGATGCACAACTACCTCTTCGGGAAGCCGGCGGGCAACCCTTGGGGACCGGCGGTCACCATGCTGAAGACCACCGGCGGCACGCCCTATTACATGAACTTTCATGCCTCGCTCGCGGAAGTCGATGAGACGGGCAAGCGGCGCCTTGGCAACACGTCCATCCTGGGACAGTCTGGGACGGGCAAGACAGTGCTGTTGGGGCACCTGGTCGCACAGGCACGCAAGTTTGGCTATACCGCTGCGATCTTCGACAAGGACCGGGGTCTACAGGTCACGGTCATGGCGATGGGCGGCAAATCCTACCCCATGCAAATGGGAGTGAAGACGGGGTGGAATTACCTGCAGCTCGAGCCAACCAAGAGCAATGTCACGTTCATGTCCAGCATGACGAAGCAGCTCGCCGCCAACGGGGCAGATCCAGCGACCATGGCTGAGCAAAAGCAGATCGAGGTCGCGATCAAGAAGCTGGTGGAGTTTATCGACAGACCGCAACGCCAACTGTCGACGCTACTGCAGTTCCTCCCCGCTGCGCCCTCAGAGGGCATGTCTCTTAGCCTGCGCGACCGGCTCGAGCGCTGGTGCGCGGGTCATGAGAATGGCTGGATGTTCGACAACGAGGCCGACGAACTCGATTTGTCGAAAACCGATCTCTTCGGATTCGATCTGACGGAGTTTCTCGACAAGGGTGAAATACGTGATGCCGCGATCACGTACCTGCTCTATCGAACTGAACAAATGCTCGACGGACGGAGATTTGCCTACTTCTTCGATGAAGTGCAACACCCATTGAAGGTCCCGTACTTTCAGACCTTCATGCAGGACAAGAGCCGCACCATCCGCAAGGAGAACGGCGTGTTCGTCTTCGCAACGCAGGAGCCTGAAGCCATCAGCGGCAATCCAGTGGGACGGTCGATGATTCAACAATCTGCTACGCAAATCTACCTACCCAACCCCAAGGCCTCCGAGGGGGAATACGTGAACGACTTCAAGCTCACGCCATCGGAGTTCAAGCTGATCAAGGAGCTGGGCGAGTTCAGCCGTCAATTCCTTATCAAGCAGGGCGAAGCGACGGTCACAGCAGAACTGGACCTCTCCAAGTGCCCCGATTCCCTGCTCGTCTTCTCAGGGTCGGCCGACATGGCTGAGCTTGCCGAAGAAGCCGTTCTGAAGCTTGGCAACGACCCTGAGCAGTGGTTGCCGCTTTATCTCAAACTCGCCGATGAGGCGACAAGGAGCTAACCATGTCCAAAGTGATTTCATCCCGGCGGAACAGCCTCGCCATCATTCTGGCAAGCGTATTTATTGCGAACAGCACGGCGCCCGCCCATGCCAGCGGGATTCCCGTCGTCGATGCGGCGAGCATCGGCGCGCGGGCCGCAGAACATGCGGCCACGATCGCCAAGTACCTTGAACAAATTGCAACGCTCAAGGCGCAGCTCGACACGGCCCGCGCCCAGCTCCAGGGCTTCTCCGGGACGCGCAATCTCGGGGACATCTGGAACGACCCCGAAATCCGAAAAGCACTTCCCAAGGACGCGCAGGAAATTCTCAAGAGCGCGGAGGAGTCCTATGGCTCCATGTCTCGCTCCGTGAAGCGTATCAAGAGCGAGGAAACGCTGTCCGGCATCTACATCTCGGACAAGCAGAAACTCGAAGATCGCGAGTGGGACTACCTTACGGCGGCCAAGGCAGCGCTCGAGAACATCGACTACGCCACTGCCGCACGAAAGCGCCAGCTCGAAAAGCTCCAGGCAGAAATCAACCAGACCACGGACGCGAAGGGCATTTCTGAACTGAATGCCCGGATGCTGGTTGAACAGGCCAATGTGGCGGCTGATCAGATGCATATCGACAGCCTGCAGCGTCAGCTGGAGCGCGAGGCTGCGCTGATCGAAAAGCAAAAAGCGAAGTTGGCGGAGTCTTCTTTCAGCATCGAAGCGATCCGCGCCCCGCTTCCAGGAGCACGCTGATGGCCACGACCGCGGTTGCCCTAACCAGTCTCGGAGAAATCGCCAACTGGATCGATCAATCGGTGACCACGATGCTTACCGGCGTCCTTACCCCGATGGTAGCCTCGGTCACGGAAAAGATCTTGCCTGTCGTATCAGTGGGCCTGTCAATCGCGCTGATCTGGTACGGCTGGCTCATGATGTCAGGCGCCATTCGAACGCCAGTGCTTACCGCCGCAAGGAGGGTAGTGAATATTGGCGTCATTGTGGGCATCGCAGGCACCGGAGGTCTCTACCAGCAGCAAATCGCCAGCACCATGCTGGATCTTCCCAGCTCAGTCGCCCAGCTTTTCACGGGTACTTTGAAGACACCCTCCCAGTTGATGGATGACGCGGCCAACAAGGGGGCAGAAATTGGCACGAAGATTCAAGAGCGCGCGCCCGATGGTGTTTCCAACATCGGGCGGGCATTTGTTTTCGTGATCGTCGCCCTGATCATTACGGTGATCTCTGCAATTATGAGCGCGATCGGAATGCTCGTTCTCATTACAGTTAAAGTGGGGATGGGCCTGGTCGTAGTACTAGGCCCACTTTGCATCCTCGCGCTTCTGTTCGAGCCAACGAAGGATTTCTTCAAGGCGTGGCTGCACCAAGCAATGTACTACGCGATCTACGCCGGCCTCTTTATGGTTGTGTTCATGTTCATCATGGGAATGTTTGGCATGCTTCAGAAAGGGCTCCTCGATCTCACGAAAGCGGATCAGATCAATATTTTTTCGATGCTGACGGCACTCGTTTTCTTCATGATGTGTTCGAAGTACATGCTTGAGCAGGTCTCCACCGTAGCCGGCCAAATTTCTGGCGGCAAGGGTGGGGGAATCGCCGTTCCCTTTCTAGGCAAGATCGGATAACATGTAACGAACAATTTAAGCATTCATGCACCCGAACGAGGAGCATTAGATGTCACCAATAACCCCACTGGGAAAGCCTCTTTCCCAAAATCCCATGGTGGGCTCGCATGTCCCTCTGTCTTCGCCTACGCAGGTTCCCCCCGCAGAACCCATATCGGCTTTTCAGTGGGTGAGTCTTGCCCGCGCCGCATGGACTTGGATCCTTCGGCCACTTTGGTACCTATGTTTCAAATGGCCCGCCCAACTCCTGATCCCTACTGCGACTGCCGCGCGGAGCGACGAACGACGCCGGGAAGAAGAAGAGTGGTCGGACCACCGGAGGCGCCAAAAACGGCGCGAAGAGTAATTCGGTCGAAAACTTCGCTAACGTCTCTGGTCGGATATCCGCGAGACTCTTAGGGCACAGCAATCGCTGTGCCCTTCTTATTGCGCTGCGCCCTAGCCAGCCCCCTCTGATTTAAATCCCCCCCATCTCTTCGGAGAACCGATGAAGCACGCCATTCAGGCCGCGCGCGCCGCGGCTCGCCTTTCGTCGTCCGTGCGTTTCGTTCGACAAACATCCACAGTCCTTATACCCGTCGGAGGCACTCATGTCTGCCGATGACCCCAAGCTCTCCCTGCAGCAAGAACTGGACCGAACGCAAGGTCTCGAGCGCGATCTGCTCACCATGCTTTTGGATTCCCGCAGTAAAGCATGGCGCCATACCTGGGCTAGTTATTTCATCTCCTTGGTGGCAATTGCCATTGCTGCCCATGTGCTTTTCATGTTCGAACCACCGCCTCCCCTCGTCGTTCGCGTGAATGACGCCACTGGCGAGATTGAGCATGTGACGCGCTTGGGCGATGCGGTGGAAAGCTATGGCGAGCGCACCGACAAGGCGCGCATCTTCGCCTACGTAATGGCCTGCGAAAGTTACGACTGGAACACCATTCAGAACACTTACAACCAGTGCGGCCTGTTCAGTTCTCCGGATGTCCAAAGGGCGTTCCACGCCAAGTTTCAAGACAACCCGAATACAGGCTATGAGGCGTTAGACAAGCGTTACGCCAACCATACCCGCCTGAAGCCCAGCGTGACCAGTATCACCTTGGGCCCCAACAACACGGCGACCGTGCGCTTCACACGGGCCATCGAAGGCCCCGCCCAAACGCCGCCGCCCGAGCATCTCGTAGCCACGGTCGCATATCGCTACGTCAACTCGGACATGAAGGAAAAGGACCGGTGGCTCAATCCACTGGGCTTTCAGGTCGTCACCTACAACCCCGAAATCGAAGTGCTGAGGTAATCGCCATGAAGAAAGAGCAAATCAACGAACTCGCCAGCCGCCTCGAAAACGCTCATCGGCTGACGAACACCGAGCGCGTTGCGCTCCTTCGTGATCTCGAGCGGTATGCCAAGGCTGACCTGTATGGCGCCTCTCGCCTCGCAAAAGATCATATGCACAAGCAAGCGGACCTGCGCCTGCCGACAGTCATGCTCGCAGCTGACCGAATCGGCAAACACTTCGAAGAGCGTACTCGTGAGCCACGCCGGCCGGTTGAGCTCTATGGCGAGCAAGATCGCCAAATTCGCCAGCCCGAGGATGGTCGGGAATATCGTGGTCCGGTCGTCGGAACGACTCCGAACTGCCTGGTGCAGCTCGACAAGGACACGGGCGACCTCATCGTTCATGCCCGCACCACGCTCAACCACTCGTTCGAAGTGACCGGCAAGGAAGAGGCACTGGCGATCAGCTATCCCTTCAAGGCGGTTGGCGGCGTGGGGTTGGTGCGCGACGTGGACCACGAAAAACAGTCGGAAATTGGTCTGCAGCATGCGCACCATCACACCCGCGAAAACACTCACGGAATGGAACACAACCGATGAACAATCGCCTAAAGGCTTTCTTGGCTATGGCGGCGGTCGCGCTCTGCGCGGCCGCACCGCCGGCCTGGTCGCTGGACAAGCCGCAGGCGTCGCCCAAGGATCAGCGAATTCGTTGGACCGACTATGACGCCGCCGATGTGATTCAAGTTGACACCACACTGGGAGTGGCCACGCACATCCAGCTCAACGATGACGAAGAGTATGTGACCCATGCCTTCGGGGATTCAGCGGCTTATGACTTTGCCCCAAAGGGCAAGCACCTGTTGCTCAAGCCGATCGTGGAGCAGGCAGACACGAACCTGCTCTACATCACGACCAAACGGAATTACTCATTCCTCCTGAAATACGCCAAGGAACGCAAGGGGCGCGAGGTATTCCGAGTGGTACTGCGCTACCCTGAGGTCGAGGTGGCCAAGACTGCCGCAGAGCAGGAAAAGGCACAGGTTCAGCGCGACCTGGCCAGCGCCGACCTCGCGATCAATTGGCAAAGCTACACCATGAGCGGTGATACGGCGATCGGACCCGAAGCCGCTTGGGATGACGGCGCCCAAACGTGGCTGCGCTTCGCGCCTGGCCAGGATCTGCCGGCAGCCTACTTTGTCGATCCAGATGGCAATGAGGTGATTGCCAATCGCCACATGGAAGACGACCGAACGCTCGTGTTGCATCGCGTGGCTGCGCGCTGGCATCTGCGCTTAGGGAACAAGGTGGTCGCCATTCACAACGACGCGCCGCAGTCCGTCCGCGCATTGCCTACTCGCACTGTCTCTCCCACAGTCGAGCGCGTCTTGCGAGAGGAGTTGCACCCATGAAATTCCTCAAGCGCCGGCGGTCAGCCGGCAAGACGGTCGATGCTGTTGCAGAGATCGAAGAACGTCAGGCGCAGATCGAGGGTCGGGGGATGCCGGATCTGCACGGGTCGGTGCGACCCGCGGCCCCGGGCGCCAAGGCGTTCTTTGTTCTGGTCCTTCTGATGGCGGCGATGGTTCTCAGTGTGGTGATATGGCGATGGCTAAATGGAACCGAGAAGACTGACACTCAGTCCAGTGCTTCGAAGCAAGCACGGGTCGAGAATGTTCTTCCTGGCCTAAATCTCCGCCAACCATCCCCTCCCCCACCGCCATCCGAGCCACCGCCTCCCGCCGAGCCGATAGTTCCCGACGTCGGGCAATTGGCTCCCAGCACTGGCAAGCTCAGCCAGCTTGTACAGGCCGTTGCCCCGGATCCTGTGATGCAGCGGCGGCTTGCGAGTCGCCTGCAGGGCGAACAAGGGGAGCGGCAGGAGTCCCAAGCGGGCGAAACCGCAAAGCCCTCTGGGCGCGAGGCCGACAGTGGACCGATGTCAGAACGGCTTAAGCCGATGAAGCTCAATGCCGCCCTGGCGGGAACTTTGGGCAATCGCGACATGCTGATTACTCAGGGGGCAATGATCGACTGCGTACAGGACACGAAGCTGGTCAGTGCGCAGGCAGGAATGATCACGTGCCATTCACCGATTGATGTCCGATCTTCAAGCGGCCGCGTGGTGCTTGTGGATGCTGGCACGAAGTTCATCGGCTACCAGCAGGGAGTCTTGGCGCAGGGCCAGCCCCGTATCGGGGTCGTCTGGTCTCGTCTGGAAACGCCCAAGGGTGTGATCATCCACTTGGATTCGCCGGGCACCGGTGCCTTGGGCGAGGCCGGCCTGGACGGAGCAATCGACACCCACTTCGGTGAACGCTTCGGTGGCGCCATCCTCGTCAGCCTGATCAGCGATTTCGGCGCGTGGGCCACCTCTCGCGGTGGCAATGAGAGCAACTCGATACGGTTCGACTCCACTGGTAGCGCAGCCCAGGACGCGGTCAGCACGGTGCTGGATAACTCGATCAATATTCCGCCCACCCTGTATCGCAACCAAGGAGGGCGGATCGGCATCTATGTCGCTCGCGATT
Source organism: Achromobacter sp. D7-1 (assembly GCF_059760445.1). Lineage (NCBI taxonomy): Bacteria > Pseudomonadati > Pseudomonadota > Betaproteobacteria > Burkholderiales > Alcaligenaceae > Achromobacter > Achromobacter sp. D7-1. The sequence continues at coordinate 88,557 of NZ_JCBAMT010000019.1, forward strand.
TGGACTTCAGCTCGGTCTACGCGCTGCGCCCCGTCGTTCGCCGATAGGTTCGGTGTACGGCTTCCCCACTACTGGCCGCTTGCAATCGAGCGGCAGCTGGCCGGCGGCCGGGTTTCTGGTCGCCGGCTCACCTAATTCCTGACAGGCCCGTCAATGAAAGATTCCGTCTCTGGTGCTCCTGCCTCGACCGTGGCGAACGACACCGCCTTGCGTCAAATGCTGCGCCCCATCGCAGGATACATGGCTGATGAAGCCGTCCGCGAAGTCACGATTCCACGTCCCGGCGTCATCCTTACCCGGCAACGGGGACAGTGGCACCAGCATGAAGATGCTTCACTCACGTTCGAGTATTTGGACGCTCTCGTGTCGGCCATGGCCAGCTTCAACAAGGTCAATTTCTCACCCATCATGTCGCTGCTCCTGCCCGACGGTGAACGTGGCCAGGTGGCCAAGCCCCCGGCCGTAGTGGACGGCACACTCTCGATCAACATCCGAAAACACAGCAGCCTGGTCAAGACTTTGGACGAGCTGCAGTCGGAAGGCGCGTTCGATACCTGGAAGGATGTGTCGGGGCAACCGTCTACAGCGGCTGAGATCACGACGGAAGACCAGGAGCTGCTCCAACTGAAGAATGAGCGCCGTATGCGCGAATTCCTGGAACTTGCGGTTCGGTACCGTCGGAACATCATTGTCGCTGGCAAGACCGGATCAGGAAAGACCACTTTCGCCCGCAGTCTCATTGAATGCTGCGCTCCCAGCGAGCGGCTTCTTACTGTCGAGGACGTTCACGAGCTGTTCCTCCCAAACCACCCGAACCGCGTTCACATGATTTACGGCACGGGTGCAGGTCGCATGTCCGCAACGGAGTGCATTGCGGCCGCCATGCGCAGTTCTCCAGACCGGATATTCCTGTCGGAACTGCGTGGCCCAGAAGCCTGGGACTACCTGAACGCGCTCAATACGGGCCACCCTGGATCGGTAACCACGACCCATGCCAATAGCGCGGCAGATACGTACAGCCGGGTAGCGCTGTTGGTTAAACAATCGATGGCCGGGAATGCCATGGATTTGGACACAATCCTGCGCTACTTGCATTCGACCTTGGACATCGCGCTCTATTTCGCCGACTACAAGCTAGTCGAGGTCTATTTCGCTCCTGGGCGTTCAACAGGAATGTAGACACGCATTTGGAATCCGCGTGCGCCTCCAGTCCCCATTCTCATACGCCACTTTCAACTTTCTAGTACGCAATAGTCTATTTCGGAGACTTACATGCTGAGCCTCATCAAGAACGGCCCGATACTCATCGTCGCTGCTGCGGCAACCGCATGGCCGCTCTCGCATTATCTGACTGGTGATCGTACAGCGTCGCTGCCGGTCGCCTTCCTCCTTGCCACGATCATTCTTGCCGCTATGCTCTACGGCGCTTTGGCTCGGTTCGATGCATCGCTCACCAAGCGCATATCGACTGGCCGCCTTGTGCAATGGCTGGTGAGGGTCAACGGCGTCGAAGTCGGATCCATTTCCGACATGGAGTTTGCGGCCATCCAACGCCAAGCCCTTCGAGACGGCAGTTTCGTGAGTGCGCATGCGACATCGGTCGCAAGAGCAGCATTTCTCCTTGTCGTCGCGATATCCGTCCTGGTACCTACTCTTGGCCTTTGGGCGGTGTTCGCCACGGCATTGACTGTTCCAGGTGCTGTCCAGGAGGTCATTCAGGCGATCTGGGCTATGAACGATCAATACTTCGTCGAGCTGCTACGCATGTCGCTCGACGTTGGTGTATTCGGCGGCGCACTCGTACTGATCTTGGTGACACTGTGCTGGAGCCATCGAGACAGCTCACCATGCAATCACGCTGTAGGCACCCTCCTGCGACGACGCTTCAAGGTTGCTGCAAAAGGTGCTGTGAAAGTCCATCGTGATTGGTCGCTGCTGCCACCAAGTCGCATCCCTACCGCACCCTGAACGTCCCCGGAGCTTTCCATGACCCAAGCGATCCGCCAACGCGGCGCGCAGGAAGCGCGCACCCTCAAGGCCTACAAGATCATGCAGCAAGTCTATGACCTTGGCAAAGCTGAGGGGAAGACGGCCGCCCAAATCCATCAAGCAATTCGCGATGCTTACCCATGGGGCGAGCGTCGTGCGTGGCCGTACAAGGCCTGGCTGCAGGCCAGGCGAGAGTTCTACGAGAAGCATGGGCTTCCACTGGCCGCTCGTCGGTCAATCGCAGAATCCCTACAGGAGGGCGGCGCGTGAACGGCCGGGCTCCGACATTTTCTTTACCCGGTAAAAACCCGCAGCAGCACAAGGGGCGGCCATGAGCGTCGAAGCATCCAAATGGGCCAGAATGGCCGATGTCCAAAAGTCGTCTTCAAAACTCGTTCTGATCAATCTGGCCCAGCTCGTGCGGTACGACGCGGACGAATGGACTGCATTCGCTTCCATTGAGTACCTGGTCTGCGTCACGCATTTGAATCGCAAGACCGTCATCGAGGCGTTGGCCAGGTTGCGCGAGCTGGGAGCGATCCAAGACACCGGCCGTCGCGCCGGCGACAATCGAAGCAGCATCATCTACAAGCTATGTCCTAATGCGGTCCCTCTGGTGAAGCTCTCCGGCACGCGAGCGGCGGGTGCTCTGGTTGACGAAGCTGCGCAGGGCAACCTTGACGGTATCCCGGGCGGAAGGGATGCACCGGAATCGCCACACGGCGCTGCCGACTCTGACGAGCGGCCGGACAATGCCGGCTTTGCTCCTACCTCGGTATCAAACGGGCCGGGCGAGTCGGCTGGTTGGGCTCCAGATGCGCCTGCGCTAGCCACGGCAACGCCTCCGACCGCAGCTGAGCAAGACATTGCGGTTGCCGCGCTGCAGGATCAAAGTACTGTGCGCCATTCAGGAACGCGCCGGCGCCCGAATGCTGGTCCAGCCGCCACTCGCCTCCCTACCACGTGGGAGCTGCCCGCCAAATGGCGGGACTGGGCTCAGGGCCAGAAGCCACAGTGGTCGGACGAGAAGATTGATGCGATGGCAGCGACCTTCAGCGCGTACAAGCGCTCCCAGCCAGGCGATGGTGGCACGTCGTCGGACTGGTTTGAGTCATGGCGCCTCTGGGTGTTCCGAGAATGGGAGCCAAAGGGATCGGCCAACAAGCCTTGGCAGAGCACCTGGTCCGGCATCGTGGCCAAGGGCAAGAAGCTGGGTCTGGAGCAGGCCCCGAATGAGCCAGAACCCGAATTCAAAGCACGGGTATTCCGGGCCGCAGGACTTGTGTCGTCCCCTTAGAAGTTATCCACAGCTGTGCCCAATATCGGGACTGGTCCCGAATTCGGGCCTAGCCCGAAAAGTCCTTAGGCCCGTCCCATTTTTTCCATTTGCTAGTACCGAAAACGGCATTTTGCTAGTACCGAAAACGGTACCCAATAGGTATATATAGGTTTCATAGGTTTTAGAGAGAGTCGCGCGCGAGGCGCCGGCCGCAACGCGCCGACCGATCCGCCTACCCTCCGGTCGCTCCGCTCCCTTCGCCCCGCCGCCTTCGGCGCCGGCCTGAAACCCATAGCTTCAGTCCCCCTCCCCGCTGGCGCCGTGCGCCACCGGGCGGGGGAAAGGTATCCCCCAAGGCGATGACGGGCCGCTGGCCCGCCACGCCCCGCCTGCCGCGACCTCGAGCAGGAATCGCCTTCATCTGCTCGCCACGAGTCTCATTGCCTCTCTGGCCAGGCCTTCGTCAACCGACCGTGAGGTATGAGTCCCCTCCCCGGCGGGTACCCCTTCCGCCGGGCGGGGAGTGGTAGCCCCCAAAGCGCGGGGGCTGCGAGCCCCCCTGGCCGGCCGCCCACCGGCGGCCGCGCTTCCGACCCCCCGGGGAACCGCAACGGTTCCCCCACGCC